>SMXL01000034.1 GCA_004356385.1 Bacteroidota bacterium | reverse complement strand
CCTTTATTCTTTTGCTCGCACCATTGGCCCCTCATATCTCCGAGGAATTGTGGAGCAAGTTGGGTCATACGGAGTCACTGACGTACGAACCCTGGCCGATGGCCGATGAGCGATTTCTAGTGGAGGACACGGTAACCATCGCCGTTCAAGTCAACGGAAAAGTTCGAGCATCCATAAATATATCACTGTCGGCCCCTGAAAC
This sequence comes from Bacteroidota bacterium, assembly GCA_004356385.1. The sequence goes on along the minus strand of SMXL01000034.1, from coordinate 14,498 downwards.
AGACGTCATCGCCGTAGCAAAATCTGATCAAAACGTCGCAAAATTTTTGGACGGAAAGGATATAAAGCGCGAAATTTATGTTCCCGGCCGAATTGTCAACCTCGTCGTAGATTGAGACCAGCACTGACCTGAGAATTCTCCCTTTCCGACTCTGCCAACCATCCAACTCGGACACCCTTCCCAGCACGAACCCGAAACCGGCTCAAGTACATTGCCTGATTCTAAAACATTGGATGTCCTCGCGATCGGCGCCCATCCCGACGATGTTGAACTGTCGGCGGGTGGTACCGTCTGCGTACTCGTTGAAAAGGGATACCAGGTCGGGATCGCCGACCTGACCAGAGGCGAACTGGGATCGCGGGGGACGGCCGAGATTCGTGCGCAGGAAGCGGCTGCGTCGGCAAAAATCCTGGGGATAGCGGTTAGAGATAATCTTGGGGTGTCCGATGGAAATATCGAAAATTCGGCCGAGAACAGAGAAAAGGTGATTCGGGTCTTGCGTAGGTACCAACCTAAAATGCTGTTGATTACCGCACCGGATTGTCGCCATCCGGACCACGGAAATGCCACTCGTCTGGTCACTGAGGCAGTTTTTTTTTCGGGGCTAATCCGAATCGAGGTGAGGGATGATGACGGACAGATCCTTAAACCCTGGCGCCCGACACACGTCCTGCACTTCATGCAGTCGATCGAATTCATACCTACGATTGTCGTGGATGTGAGTAGCGTATGGGAACGGCGGATGAAGGCACTACGTGCATTCGGATCGCAATTTCATAATCCCGATTATGAAGGCAAGTCCGACGAGCCCGAAACGTTCGTCTCCAATGCGGGATTCATGAAGCTCGTCGAAGCCAGGGCCATCTCATACGGGTACCGAGTGGGTGCCGAATACGGCGAGCCATTTCTCTATCGACACGGACCGATGGGCACAGATGATCCGATGGCGATGCTGCAGAAGGACAAACTCTTCCGTTAACGCTACCAGTTGATTTCGATTCGATTCTGTCCGGGGAGCACGTCCGATATAAGAATTTGGATGGGCTTTGAGAAGTCTACAAGAACGCCTCCTGTCATGTCACGCGCGAGCTCCGAGGTCGGGATGATTCGCGCGGGTGGCGAGACGTGGACGGAAGACGTCGTTTCCATATTCATATACACGTCGAGCACGACATCGTGCACGGTGTGATCGAGCGAATTTTCGAGAACAATGTAGATTTCGTTTTGACCCGCTGGTTTAAGGACTGGTTTTAGATTCGCTCGAGTTCGCCACCAGATCAGTGCGTCAGACGCCGTTGTAATCCACGTATTGTCTTCCGACGCGATCTTGAGTGTATGACTCAAATTATCGCTCGCCCTCGAGTAGGGTCCATACTGTTCCGGGAAGAATGGTAGAACAAAATGTCCACCGCTATTCTTGAAATGCCTGTACGCCGCCTCGAAATCGATTCCAAAAGACGCGGAAAATGGAACGATTGATATCGCCAAACGACCTCTCATCTTATTCCTCGAGCCAGAATCCTCGTCAAAATTCGTAATTCGACTCGAAAAACGCTCGATTTCGTACGATTCGGAGTCTGTGATAGCGTCTGCCACGGGGTCTTCATCTTCTGTGGCGTCAAACGACTCCCGGAAATCGACGAAATTCCACCAGTCCAGGATACCGGGTACACTGGGTCTGGACTCGGCTCGGATCACGTAAGCAGCACCCACTCTATCGAGGGCACGAATCGTATTCCCGTCAAGAAAACCCCCGGGAGGATACACCCCATGGGCTCTACTCAGACGAAGGGATCGAATTGCGGTCGACAGACGATGAGCCTGGTAGGTCAACGACGAGTCAATCATCAGGTCATCGTTGTCAGCCGTCAGACCGATTTCAGACCCCGATGAAATCGCGCGACGATACAGGCTCGGAAAGGTCGTAATCTCGTCGGATGCGAAGTAGAAACTGGCCGGGATGTTTGCGTCTTCGATCAGGGTCAAAAAATGATCCGTGTTTACCAGGTATGTTCTTGCATCGAAGCCGGGTGACGGTAAAGCTGCAACCGTCAGTGCCATGTCTTTGCCTGCAGGCCACCGAGAAACCGAGACGGTCAGGGATCCGGATACGTGTGCCAATGCATTGATCATGAGGCGCTGGTAATTCTCCTGTTGCTCCTCGTTCCGCGAAATGTCCTGCGGAAGGAACCCTGTCCACAGAAACCTCCCCTTGCCGTGCGAACCCGTTACCATCGTCGTCAGGTCTTCAAAACGGTCCCGATTCGTCGTTGCATATGTCTTAACTTTTCCCAACGATGTCGACGAACCTGGGCGGACAACGGGCAATCGCGTCCGGGGAGCAACGTTTAATTCGAACCCGGGAGAAATCCCGACGGACAGAGATGAGTGACTTTCGATCGTTTGGTAAAATCCAAACGATTGAGCGGGAAATGAGTCCACGACCTCCACACCAAATATTTTCGTCAAGAAACTGCTCTTTCCTGGCCAGCCGTTTTCATCGTAAACGCCGGTTCTCCCTGAAGCAATAATCCCTCCTCCATTTCGGATAAAGTCCAAAATATGACCGCGTTGCAACTCTGAAATCGATTCAACTGCGGGCAGTACGAGGACAAGGGTCTTCTTGGATATTCGACGATTTAGATTTACGTCGTCCCGAACGCTGTATGGGATCTGAAGACCAGATAGAAAAAGCTCCCAATGGACGACCGCCTGATTGACCTGACGTCCATCGTCATCCCCGTGAACGATCGTCTGGTTTGACCGAATGACGACAACACGTGCGTTCGCCGCATTTTGCAGGCGCGAAATATCATGCGTTACTGTACGGGCTGGATACTCATATTGAGTGCGCACGGTAACCGCTTGAGCATATCCATCTTCGACAGTGAATATCCCCAGTACGAAAAGCAACCAGATTCGAAGCATCGGTATGTGTCTAAAATGGGAATTCATTCAGATGTCAGTTCGAGGCGAATCTAGCAGTGAATGCCGGACTGACGAGGTCAATGTGAAAGATGCGGTACTGTTGCGGCTTCAACTGCTTGATGATCAGATCCAGCACGGTTCCGTTCTCTCTGAGTACGTACGGAGGCACATCAATTTCGTCAGGAACGGACTTCAATATGTTGATCAACTCAGGCCGAATATTGACGGACGTGACAGATTCACCGAGCGCAATACTGACCGTTGCTTCTTCAGCCGTGTCGCCGTTATCATTGGATACACGGACAAAAATTCGAGATTTGCTTCGCTGCTCGACCGATACATTCAATCCGTTTCTCAAGCGCCACCAGTGGGCAATCTCAGAACCGGACGCGAACCAGAACTTTTCCTGTCTCAGGCGCTGAACGAACTGCCCGAGTATCGACACCTGTTCATTGGATGCAAAAATCTCCATGGGCAGCGTCAACCTGAACACTCCGCCTTCGTCCAACACTCGATAGGCCTCAGGCAGTAAAAGTGAGTCCATCGCCGTAGGGTTTGTTCGATTCGAAAGGAGTTGACGACGATCGTAGTTTCGCATGGTGACTCCAAGCCGTGTCAAGGATTCAAATGGAGGCCCCATGATTTTTGGGGTGGTTCTCCGACCAATCGAATCGGGTAAAAAGTAGGTGTATCCTTCGGACGACAATGCCTCCTTCGTGTTGCGGGACAGGGCCCCTCGCACCGTTGATCGATATCCCGTGACAGGCCCACCGACGATCTCCACGAGCGTCTGTCGATATCTGCGGAACCGAGTTCGAAGTGCGTCAACAGAACCTGCAATTTTCTCGCTCGCAGGATCAAGAATTCCGATGTCGCCCTGGTTATAAAGTCGCGAGACGAGTTCCGGATAATTCGAAGCGAGCGATGCGTCTACGAACACGGTCGCAGACACGTTTTGATTCTCAAAAAACGTAGCCATCTGGGTTGCGTTCGAAGACGGCCCATCCATGTTGGCCGTCATCATTACGGCGCCTGCGTGACCGAGTGGCCAGTCGTGCGTCCAGACAATGGGTTCGCGCCGAAGAAAACTCAACACGTTGTCATATAGGCGACCGAACACTTCTTCATCCTCGGGGTCGCCCAACGAAGCACCGAGGGCATCCGGACCAAATCCCATGAATACGATTCGGCCTTCGCCAAATGTACCGTATACCAACCCTGAAACCGGGTTCAGAGCGTCGTACTGAACGCCTTGATCTGTTGCAAAATCATACCAGAACCCCGCCGAGTAAACTCGATCTGGATCCGTAATCCGAACAGCTACACCTGGATTATAAACTTGAATCTTGGCCCGATATCCACCTGGAATACCTGCGGTAATCAGGGTGTTACCTCGGAAGGTAAATCGACGTGTCGTCCCTGCTGTTCGAGGAAAAGGTGTCTCTGACGTGTCTCGGTATCCTCGCCTGGTGTAATAGGAGACGATGACCCCATCCGTCGTTGTTGAACCCGACCGATAGCGCGCCGGTCCTTCGACCGTCGCGTAGTCGAAATCCAGATTGGTTACTCCAAGCGTATCAATCCAGACATAGTCGGTAAGAGGTGCGAACTCATGTGCTGCCGCTTGTTGTTGACTACGGAGAAATTCGCCGGATTCCCGTACAGACATAAGGTTCATCCGATCCGCTTTGATCGAGTCGAAAACCCACTTTGGTACATACACTCCACTCGGTACGACTCCAGGAAAAGTGTCGGCAGAAACGCGAAACACTCCGGGACCAGACTCGACGTAACTGTCGAACTGAATCCCCATGGTCGTCTCAAGAAATCCCCACCCTCGCCAGATCAGATTTTCATCGTAGAGGCCAGCACTCCATGAAACCAGTAAACTGCCGCCGGATTGTACAAATTCTTCAATCTGAACGAGTTGTTCATCGCTGAGCGAAAGCGCTGCTGGAAGTACCAGGATATCGTGATTCTCTCCAATCAATGAGCCTGGGTCGCTCGCTCGCGTTGACAATTCCAGCGAGAGATTCCCATCATCTAACGCTATCAGATTGTTAGCCGACCGGCGTGCCAGAACACGCTCCCAGGAAACGCGCGATGTATCATATCGGGCCGCTCCTACCCCCGACGTAAATAGTCGTTCGTACGCAGCTCTCGAAGATGCGCTTTCCAGGATTCCGATCGTTGGTCGTTGAATCGAACCGAGATTGGCTGGTGATGCCTCGCTGATCCGGAATGCGCCCAAGGCACTTTCGAGCAATAGCAGATACACGAGAAATGCAGCTGCAAGAGCAGTCACGCCAAGCGTGAGAAACCAGAAAATATTTATTCGCTGAATTTGAACAGCCCGCATCTCACTCTCTTTTTTGGTGAGGGGATGTCGAATGTTGTGTGCGATTCAAGAAAAAATATCCTGCCCAAACCGCAGGGAACAGCTGTACTATAGCCACGCGGTTCCTCCATTCGGAGCGCGCTCGGATGCGTCAGACGTCGAAGACGAGTCGGATGCCTGCGGTCTTACCGGTACAAATCCTTCGTCGGTGTATTCCCAAAACACTGAACTCCGTCGTGAGGGTACTTGTCCCAGGCCCGCCACAGGTGGTGTGCGGGCTTCGACAGGGGAGGGAGCGCTTTGAACAGGGTACGGTTGCGGGGAAACGAGGACGTGAGGGTCTGCTTCAGTAGACACGTGTAAGGATCCATTCTCGAAATCCCTTCTCTCTCGAATTTTGTACAAGATGTAGGCAGCAACGGCGAGTATAAACGTCGCAACGGTTCCTACCAGAATAATGGTCGATAGTATTGGAACGAGTTCCATCGTGAAGGTGGGTTTCGAGGGTATAAATACCTTAGTATCTCAACTGGTTTACACAATCATTGTGCCCAATTGGAATCGCGTAAACAATCGCCATAATCGCCACTTTTGGACTCGTTCTAGTCGTTTTTCAGGCGGAAACTGCTTCAGAATGAGACGGCCGACGCATGGTACCGGTACCCTTGCGCTCGAGCTTACCCCAATTCATTCCAAATCCAAGGTATTCCTCAATGATCGCGATGGTTTTACATACATCGATGATCAGAATGAAGAAAATCCGGTAGAACAGAGAGTAAAAGACCAGTCGAATTTCTTCTTTTTCAACCGCGGTGCAATACAGGGCGGCAATCAGGTCCAGGATCGTCAGAGACAACCACCAATAGACCAGATACGAGTTCATGTCGAACACCAACGCGACAAAAATGAAGTAGGCGTTCGCAAAAATGTTCATGATCGGCCAGATCAACGACTCAAAAGCCATGGACCACATCACAATCGTTCCGCCGAAATTGATCACAGGATTGAAGAAAAGGTCGCCGTGCTTTCGGACAGCCTGAATAATTCCCCGGGTCCATCGATACCGTTGCTTCAGCAGATCAACCACAGAATCAGGGGCTTCGGTATAGGCCCGTGCTTCAGGCTCGTATTCGATTCTCCAGCCTGCCCGGATAATCTTCAGCGTGATGTCTGCGTCTTCGGCGAACGTGTCGGAGCTGTACCATCCAGCATCATAAATGGCCTGCTTCCTGAATAATCCCAAGGGTCCCGGAATGATGTTTACCAATTTGACGACACTTTGAGCAGATCGAGCCATATTCAGTCCTTCGACGTATTCCAGTGCCTGTAGCGTCGTCCAAACGTTGTGGCGGTTAGAAACCTTTACGTTGCCTGCAATCGCACCGAGTCGCGGATCGACAAAATGGCGAATGGTCTTTCGTAGCGTATTCGGAGAAAGCTGCGAATCTCCGTCGACATTCAGAAGAAAGTCATATCGTGAGACTTGGATCCCCGCATTGAGCGCAGTGGCCTTGCCACCATTTGACTTTTCGACCAGTTTCACTTCGACGGCGCCATCTCGATACAGTCCAACGAGTTGCGATGCGACAGCCCTCGTCTGGTCCGTCGATCCGTCATCTACAATAATTATTTCAAAAGAAGGATAGTCCATCGCTAGAAGCGACATCACCGTCCCTTCGAGGAGTTTTTCTTCGTTAAACGCCGGTACGACGACGGACACAGGGGGCAAAAATGAATGATCGTGTCCGTTTTTAATCGTGTGTCGGGTCGTGTTGATATACGCCATGTTAATCAGGGAAAGGTATCTGAATAACAGGATCACCAGGAATAAAACGAGGGCGATGATTGAGGAATAGACGATGAGACCGCTCCATCTCAGCGTACTCTCCCAGCCCGACGCACGGAACAAAAATCCACCCGGATCTCGGATAAAAACGTAAATCACGAGAAAGAGAAACAAGGATAACAGTCCATAAACCAGGATCCGCCGGCGGAGCACTCGTTTGGTTTCTCGAGGAGTTGGCAGGTCTGCTTCTCTTCGGCGAACCGGTGTAAAGGCGGTGCGACGAAACCGACGACGAGTTGACGGATGAACGCCCAACGACTCATGGGTTTGGGTCTCCGGCGTCGATTGAATCGTTCCGGTCGGTGTGTCCGTTGTCGTATTTAAATGCTCCATCATCTCAACTGGTAAACCGCTGCGTGCGATCTTAAAATTTCTGGGATGGTTAAAGTGTCCAGCGAAGCGTTCCAGTCAGGTGAAACGTGTTATACTTATTAAATAGAGCGGAAGAGCCTCCACCCCATGCCCGTGAAGCTTCGCCCAGTGTCGAGCTAACCGTAATCGAAATATGGTCCGTCAAACGTCGGATCAGATCCAGCTCCAGACGTTGCGATATCGATCCTGAGCTCCGAGATACGGCGCCAATGGAACCTCTCAACCTCAAATACCATTTCGTATACCGCTCCTTTTCGAATTCAAGGAAGAGTTCCGTCACCTCGTAATGATCCGGCGAGAAGTACATATCGGTTCTGGACTGATAGCTCAGCTGGTGATGTGCAATTCCCAAATAGGTATGATCGATCACTTTATACGCGGCTTCGAGCATCACATCCGAGCCTATGTTTCGATCGTTTGAACCTCCAGGGAGTGCCAAATTGTCGCTCACAATATTCATAGCGAGACTTCCACCCAGACGGAGAACTGAGTCGGGAAGCGCAGCCACGTAAGACCCTGTCACGTCCAGACGCATGAGTCGGAGATCAAATTCTCCCCCTCCGGCCGTCCATAGATCGATCGATCCTTCGTTCGTTCGCAGTCCAATCGATCCCAAGAATTTGCCTCTATCCTGTCGCCAGTACCGGGCATTAAAGTAGCCGACGGACCGGGTCCCCTCGTAGTCGTAGATCCCCGCTTCTACGAAAATTCGGTTGGTATAACTGGCTTTTTCAGAGCGTACAGGGGGTGTCAAGTCCAGAAATACGGATCCGAATATTTGATTGACGCGGTTCTTCACGTGCTCGGAGCCGGAGACGAGGCGCCTCGAACCAGAAATTGAGTGGGTGTTGAATCCAGCCGTAACCACGGCACCGGTGGGAAGAGTCACTTCCGCGCGCAGACCCTCTGTTCGACGATCGTATTCCGTTCCACCTCCACTCGCATGGATGGAGTAGGCGGTTGGTACGATAATTCCGACCAAATCATAGCTCGCCCATTCGCCTCTTTCCGACTGCTTCCTGCGGATATCGGCTTCGATATTCGCGGCTTGCTGGCCGAGAATTTTGGATCCGCGCGCCGCAGAGGCTGCTCTGTCGACAACCGTCTGCGCCTCATCAAGCATGTCCAACTCTTTGAGGACATCGGCATGATTCAGGCTGGATTCTAAATCTCGAGGATTTATCGCTGCAAGACGCTCTAGAACGTTGAGGGCCCCTGGGTAGTCGCCCTTTTGGACCTTGATCCGAGCCATCTCCTTAGCCAGTCCATACGAAAACACTTCTTCCTGAAGTTCTTTCATCATCTCCAGCGCCGAGACCCGATTGGAGTCCGCAAGATGCACGGCTGCCAGTTCTTCTACTTCCGATCGAAGCCGGATACCACGCGCCTCAAAGTAGCTCTCGTATTCACGAATGGCCTCGTCGAATTCTCCTGACGCTACAAGTCGTCTTGCGTGATTTAGCTTTGCCAAAAGTTCTGCATCTCGTTTACGGAAGCGTTCTCTTGTGAGAAGCTGGCTCACAGACTCGAATCGAGATGAGCGACTGCCAATTCCGAGCTTTTCGACCCGGTCAAGTAACTCTTGCGCCGATTCCACCTGATGGATATCGACGTAGTAATTGGCCACTTCAAGAAGAAAACCAGAATCGGTGAGTGTAGAATCACCAACCAGTTGCGCGAGCAGCTTTTCTGTTGCATCGTCAAGTAGTGGCTCGAAATGAGTCAGTACAAATGCTTTTTGGACATCTTCACTTCCACCAAAGCGGTCTAGCAAGCGTTTGGCTTCGCGCGCTGCCAACTTGGCATCGTCGGTTGTTCGCAGGAATTCGATCCACTCAAGCTCCAGCGTCACATCCGACTGATTACTTGACAGAAGCTGTTCGAACTCATCCCTTGCGAGGGACGGGTTGCCGACAATCATGTACTGATCAATCAATTCCCTGCGTAACTCGAACAACTCTTTAGCGGGAGCCTCTTCCAGAAATTGACGAAGCTCTACAATTCGTATCTCAGCGAACTCAAATTGCTTCGTGACAATGCTGCTGAGTTTTCCCTGGTAGCCTTCATCTTTCAACTTGTCGATCGAATCGGGCTCGGGAACCTGGAACAGCACATCCATCGCCTCGACGAAACGGTTATAGACAACAAGCGAATCAATCAGCGCGTACCGCATGGCGAGATCACCAGGATTGATCTGAACCAGGTGGAGAAGACGATCAACGGGATACAGAGGAGAAAACCCGATCGTCTGAATCAGTCCATTATCTGCTTGCGTGAAAAGTGCTTTCCATCTCTCGGAGGCCTGTAGCGAGTCCTGGACCAGTGTCAGTTGATCGTAGGCTTCAAAATATCGTTCGCGTGAAAGGAGCGATTCCACAAGACTGAATCGACGATCCGAGCTTGTAGGATCCTGGATGAGCTGAAGGTAGATGCGGTCGATTCTGGAGCTGGAGTGTGCGGCGTTGAAGGATCGAAGTTTCTTGCGCGCGGCCGAGACGCGCGATTGAATTTTTTCCTGATTTTTGAATTGTCCTTCAAGAAACGCCAGGTGCTGGCTCGCATCAAATAATTGGCCGTTCCGAATTTGGTGATCGATCAGACGAAAACGCACTTCGTAGTCATCGGGGGATTTCTCGACGGAAGCGACGAGCTCGGTATTTCTAACTTGTAGGGAATTTTCGGCTTGAATGGCCTCGGCGATAGCTGTTATTCCCTCCTTGGCGTCCTGATTCGACGGATTGATCTCGAGCGCGCGATCGAAGGCTGCATGGGCGCCCGTGAACCTCCTTCTCCATAGTCGGAAATAGCCCAGCCTCATTTGAAGGTCATCGCTGCTCGGATACGTTGCCGTGTATTCCATGGCGATTTTCTCTCCCATGGCGTATGACTGGCCTGATTTCGCGATCACGACGAGGATATCAGTCAATACCTGTGGCGAAGCTTGGGTGCCCTCCAAGTAGATTCGGTAGTGCTTGATGGCTTCGCTGTAATCTCTTTCGAGCACCAGCTCATCGGCATACTGAAGGCGAAGCGTCAGATCATCCGGATATTCGTCGACAAGATCTTTTAACCGGATGACTCGCATTTCTACCAAAGGAGAAACGTCGGCACCCAGCCGCCGTAACCCGAACACAGCCTCCGGATGACCCGGCTCGATGGATAGAATCTTTCTGAAGTCGACGGCAGCTGCATTAAATTTCTCTTGCTCGATTCGGATTCTAGCCCGAAGAAGAGTCAACTCAATCGACAGCGAATCGGGTTTGGTCGACGAATGAATAAGTGAATCGGCCCCGTCAAAATTCCCGAATTCAAACTGTTCGAGGACTTGTTGATAGAGATCGGTTTCCTGGCCGAACGAACGAGACGGTATACCGGCGAGCGTAAAAACGACGATAACGACGGATATCATGTTGAATAAATCCGTCGCCTTGTTCGGATCGCCGCTTGTTCTGCGGCGCTCCGTTGGGCTGTATTTGGAGTGGGCTTCAGGCATCCGAGGTGCCGATAACGTCACTTGTTGTTATTGTCGAGTGCGTATTGCAGAAATTTCGCTGCCGACTGAAAAGGGGACCCATCCGGGACAACGATCGCCGCAACGCTATGGAGAAGATGATCCGCTCGTTGCGGAGATTCTTTTCGCAAATTCGTTTTGAGCCGAGCGAAAAAATCTTGAGCCCCACTGGCGCTACTCTTGTCAAGACAGACGATTAGCCGTTCGTTGTCCAGGTCAACGAGCATATCGTCTTTAGGCCTAAGTGCGTCCTGAACGAGATCCATTAGAAAATCGAAGTCGAACGGTCTGATCACTTTATCACTACCCCTGTCCATGCGCATCGCGAGAAGAAGGAACGGCTCCCTATCGGCGACAGGCTGATCAAACTTTTGTTGTAGTCTCTCCTCGAAAGCGGAGCGGTCCGAGAAATCGGGTAGGCCGGGTATCTCGGATACCGAAAGAGTGACTGGGTCAGTCTGCCGAGGTGGTTCCTCCAGCGGCGGTATGGGAACGGAAACGGTGGGAGGAGCGTCGGCGGTAGCACCCGGTGGGGGGTCGTCGACAAGAATGTCGGCTGCAACGCCCGCCGAGTCGTCGGCAGCAATTCCAGAAGCAATTCCTACAGAAACACCCTCGGACACCTTCAGTTCGTCGGCCACGGTGTCGTCAACAATGTCCTCCAGATCCCAATAGTCGACCACGCGGTGTCGAATGTGTCCGATATGGGGAATGAGAGAGATTCTTCTCTTCGTTGATTGAGGATTCTGTTCTGCGAGTTCAATATGGATGGAGCCCGTCATCTGGAGTCCCATGAACTCAATTACACGTCTGGATTGATCATTCCCCGGCTCGGGCATAACGAGAACGATCGTCGATTTCAGCGCATCAACTCGCTCAAGAAATCGGATAAACTCGTTTTGGAATTTTCGAAAAGACTGGAAAGCGATGAACGGCATGAAATCGTTCATGACCACTCTCGTCGGTTGAAAGCGGACCATGATGTCTACCAGGTCGGTGAGCGCCTGCGAAACGTATTCGTCGTTTTCGCGCCGAATATCGGCTAAGTTCGGCACTCTCATCAGACGGATGTGACCCGTTTCATGGGCGGCACGAAGATCGAATCCTATAGATGCTGCCTGGATAAAAAGGTCTTTCTGACGATCCGACGAGATCAAAAGTGTTCTCTCCTGTTGAGATACGCCGGTTTGGCAGACCATGAATGCGAGAAGACCGCGGCCACTCATTTCCTTTCCATAAACGAGATAGGCCCCTCCACGATATAGACCACCCCAGGTATCGTCAATGACGTCGATACCCGAACGATGCTTCGGGGAAAACCCAGGAGGGGAATCGATTTGTGGGTTCATGTTTACCTGAGAGGAAATCCGATCTTGAAGTCAAAACCGGACATCTATCAAACGGTGTGCCGTGTTGTAATCAACGGACCGTGCACTTTCCGGACCGCGTAAATCAGTCACATTTGGACGCGGAACGAACTGAAACTCTACATTCTCGGGCGTTTTGTCTCGCTAACGACACGGTGTGGACGCCTTTGTATCAAATGAATAATCGGATTCACATTTTTCCGCTAATTGATCCGCGTGCTGTAGAATCATTCGGGACCGTTCTTACCGGTAGATTTTGGACCGAAAGTTGCACTCTTGACGTGTGTTCATGCGTCATCGTGACAACTGGACCCTTCTATACTTCAATAACAGCGCTTTGAAATCGCATGCAGTTTCGAGGCAGCCGCAAACTCCAAATTCGGTGTAACAACTCCGTTCAAGGGTTTTGGCTCATATTTTTTTCTTTTTCCATTCTTCTCATCGGTTGTGACCTTTTCGGTTCAGCGATAGATGATCGGGCACCACGAGTGGCGATTCTCCATCCCGGTGGAAGTGCGACCGTTGCCGGCGAGCATGTCCTCATCTTGATCGAATCCGAGGCTCTCGGAGCGGACAACTGGATCTCTTTCGTCAATGTCACGATCAATAGCGACAAAATCGGAGAAGCCACGTCAGAAGGTGGGTTTTTTCAATTCCGTCTCAACACCACCGAATTGTCGGATGACACATACAGAATTGAAGCTGTAGCCTATGATCGAAACCAGGCTCGCGGCATATCGGCTCCGGTTTTACTCACTGTCGAAAACGAGAGCCAGGGCATTGGACCCGAGACGAGAATCCTAGCCCCCTTTGAAGAAGAAGAAGTTTCAGGAATCGTTCGAATCGTGGTCCAGGTGGAACCTGGGCAACCCGCAGTCGACCGAATCGATCTTCTTATCGACGGCGTGTCCGTCTTGTCAACGTCTCAATCATCCGGCAGCGACACCTACGTTTTTGACTGGAATACGGCAGGCAGTATAGTGGGCGGTCACATCGTCGAGGCCAAAGCCTACAGCGGCCCTGCTACGTTCAGACTTTCTGAGTCCGTCACTGTCCAAATCGCCGCAACCGATGATCCGGACGGCCGCGGAGTTCCCGGGTCTGTAATATGGCGCACCGTCGGATACAGTGGCGACGTTCGCGGATCTGTTGCCATTGGATTCAATAACGATATTTACGTGGCCTCGTCCACCGATACACTTTACGCGTTTTCTCCAACAGGCGTTCTGAAATGGAAATACGGTACGTTCGGGCCAATCAGATCATCTCCAGTGGTTGGAAACAACGAAGACGTCTTCGTGACAAGCGAGGACGGACGACTCTATGGATTTGATTCGAACGGACACCCGTTGTGGACTGCCTACAACACCGGATCCGCACTTCGGTCATCTCCCACTCTGGGCGTTGAAGGGGCCCTCTATTTTGGTGATGCTGGCGGCCGAGTCCACGCCGTGAGTTCTTTTAACGGCCAACCTCTATCGGGTTCGTGGCCTGTAAACGTCACATTGGAAGCCATCATCACTCCGCCCGTCATTGCGGAAGACCGTACGATTTTTGTCGCGTCTGGGAATGGCTACGTCTATTCCCTATCTCCTGACGGATCCATTCTCTGGCAGTCGTCAGAGAATATTGGTAGCGTGATGGTCGGGATGGCGATCATAGAAAAAAGCGTTTCAGTTTCTCTTCCGGCGGGCGGAGAGGAAATCGTCTCCGTGAATATTATTTATGCGGTCTCAAACAGTGGATTCATCTACGCCATCTCGGGAACAGATGGATCGGTTCTCTGGAAAGAGCTCCTCTCCGGACCGCTTCGTTCGGGTCCCATTGTCGGTTCGGACGGAACGATTTATATCGGGACGTCTACCGGGCTGGTCGCGTTAAACGGGGAGATCGATGCGTTCACGCCGAGACTTCGCTTCGTGTATCCGGCAGATGATGTCGGTACGCCAGCCATCGATTCAAACGAAGTCGTTTACTTCGTGAATCGAACTCGCGTCAATGCGATTAATCCGAACAACACCCCTATCTGGAGTTATGATCTTGGAGCCGAGTCAGATGCGCCGCTGACGATATCTCGCCAAGGGCAGTTGATCGTCGCCGCGCAAAACGGAGTGCTGACTTCCCTTGAAACGGGAT
>SMXL01000033.1 GCA_004356385.1 Bacteroidota bacterium | reverse complement strand
GGATCTTTTCGTTCGACACCAAACGGGCCGAATTCCGGACAAAAGAGGAATACCCGGATTCGTCTCCTAGCCAGAATCCGCCAAACAATAATCCTCCCGAAGACGGCGGCGGCGATAACAATGGCGCCGACATCTATGACGAAAATGAGGTCGCGGAATCCGATCCGGACCGACGGGTTTGGGTCTGTCACAGGAGCATCGAAGATGGAAAGATATCGTGGCGTAGCAAAGTGATCCGTCAGAAGTTTTTAGAAAAACACGTGGGTCATGGTGATACGGCTGGCAAATGCTAAGACCTTTAGCAGAATCTGATTATAGATACTCTCAACAATACGCCTGATAAAAGTCATGGGAAAAGGATTACTAATCATCGTCTTCGGATCCATACTGGCCGGTTCAATATTGGCCTTTCAACAGCAGCAAACTGCCCTCGAGTCGACCAAACGTCAGACTGGATACGAGGAGGAACTTCTCGCGAGAGAAATTGCCCGATCGGCCTACAACATTGCGAATAAACTCGCACAGTCGGCCGGCGACGACCTGGCCAAGGCGATTGCCAATATCAATGGTGTCACCTCATCGGGCGCCCCGAATTATGATGGTGCACTGACAGGCGTTTACCAGGGCGGCCATTATTCGGCCCAAGGCTTCAGTGTCGATGGTCAGAATATAAAAATCCGTGCTACTGGCTGGTTCGGTGATGCCGAGCACACGATCAACGAGAATTACCACGTGAAACTACTCGTAGTAAAGGATTCCAGTAGAGTCACGCTGGAGTTCCTCGAGTCGATGGCTGGTTATTGCTCGGCCATTTTCTTGCAGCGCTTTATCCCAAATAGAGGGCAGGGAATGCCGACGCTGAACAAATTTGACGCCGGCGGGAATCCGCTTCCAGAAGGACCGGTGGTTATGAGCGATGATGAAAAATACTATATCATGTCACCAGAAATGATCCTGAATTCGGGCCACAATCGCGAAGGAGAAGAGCTTCGCGTTACGCCTGACAATATTGTTCTGACCCCTCAGACACGGGTGAATTTCTTCATTGGGGTTGACAAGGATTGCAGTGAAGAAGGGATCTGGGAAGAAGCTTATCTCGATTCCAGGTACGACTGGGTCCACAATGCTCTGGAGGAAGACACTGATAATCTAGAAGATTTACAGGAAGGTCCGTATTCCATGATCCAGGCCCATCCGGTAGACGACCAAAAATGGCGCATTGCATTCGAGGATCTGCGGAGTTTCTCGATCAAACAGCACGAGGACATTAAGGCGAATGGTTACGGCGGGAATTGGGATAACGTCCAAGAAACATATGGTGGTAACGGCTGGACGCAGACAGATTCCAATGGTTATAAAAAGCTGAAGGATTTCGGCTGGAAACCCGATTTCAGCGACCAGGTCATCCAGGTTTCGTTCAATTCCTGCAGCGGAAACTGCTACAACTAGGAAATTCACAACTAGGTAATTCGTGCAGTTTGGGTACGATTCCGTGTGGAGCGCCATCACCGGTCGACTTTAAGTGGACTGATTCGAGCGGAAAAATTTGTGATTATGTGTTTAATTTTTGTATGTATGTTAATGTAGACAAGGGTCTTTCCCTCACATCCGTAAATCTATTTCAAAAGTT
Source organism: Bacteroidota bacterium (assembly GCA_004356385.1). The sequence goes on along the minus strand of SMXL01000033.1, from coordinate 10,529 downwards.
GACGGGACTGAAAATGAGATTCAATCTTGTATTCTTTTTGTCATGCGCGTTCTTCATGGGGTGTCAAGATCAGCTTGTCTCACTCGATTTAGAAGAAAAAGACGCTGATGTTTACCACTCGAAGTCGTTCAATGAAGTGAAGGCGTTCGACGGAGTTAATTCGACTCCATTCACGGATACTTCGATGCGTGATGTAAGAGCGATTTCAATTCACTTTTTTGGAGACCAGGCTTGCCCCGGAAAACCTGGTGAAGTCTTAGTGACACCTAGAGGACGTGCGACTCTGACATCGGCTGAGGGCGAATGTGGGCGAAATCCGAACATTTCCATCGAGCACCCTCAGCTCGGGCTATTTATGCCCTCGGGACTTGTTCTAATTCGTGATGGAGATTAATAACCTCCGAGCGCCAGCACCGTGCCTACGGTCTTCGTATCGACCGATTTACAAAGGATTCTTTGTTGCCATACCCTCCGGTAATCCCAGCCAGGGCGTCGATATTTCGACGGGTGTTCTAGAGGAAATCGGGTAAAATATCGGCGGCAGTATTAATTCTAGTTCGTGGATAGCCGATCCAAACCGTGTTGTACCCTTGAACCAAGATTGGGAAGGACCATGAGACAGATCACTAGTATTTTAGTAGTTGTTTTAACGCTCGCTGTGTCTCTTGTTATCAGTGCTTGTGATAGCAACGACAACAGTTTCTCGGATCAGAGCCCCAGAATCAAAATATTACTCACTGACGCGCCCCGAGCCCAAATTACCAAGGCCGACGTAACGATTAGTCGAGTCGAAATCGTTGGAGCAGACGGCGATACCCAGACACTCTCCGAGACAGAGCAGGATTTTGATCTTTTGACGCTGCAAGACGGCACCGAAGCTGTTCTAGTCGACACTCCGTTAAACGAGGGCGTTTTTAATCACCTTCTGCTGTTCGTCGAAGAAGATGCCAATGTTACTTATGATGACGACTCAGTAGCTGAGCTCACGATTCCCAGCGGTTTTCAAAGCGGTGTGAAGATTCTCTTGCACGATGTAGAGCTTTATAATGAGACGGATTCGAAGGTACTTACGCTCACTTTAGATTTTGATGTTTTGGAGTCATTCGTCGATGCCGGCGAAAGTGGGAAGTTGATATTTATGCCTGTTATAACATTGAAAAAGGTTGAAATGAATGGCGAAGCCTTGCTTTTGGAGTAACTGTCTTGGAAGCCAGACTTCGGTGATCAGGTAATCGAAGTAACGCTGACACCTTGTGGGGGACTCTGTGAACCTGCCGTCTAGGTCCATCTAGACACGATAATCCAATAGGTCTTCAACGCCGGATCGTCAAGCTAAGGATGATCCGGCGTTTTCTGTTTTATACAAGGCGTATCCTGATTATCCAATCCAGACCGGATCCTTACGCCTCATAGGTCCAGTCGTCTACTACACCAAGTATTACAACGTTTGCCGGGATCTTGTCGCAATTCATCAGCTGACGGACTGCAGCACCTTCACGCGCTACCAGCACGACATCATCCGGACCGGCTCCGAAGCCAGGGTCAAGAGCCAACATATCCTTGACCCCATCCAATTCTCCGAATACGTCGACAGGATGAACGATGAGGAGCTTCCCGTTACGAAAACTTTCGTCTTTTTGAGATGATACGACGGTGCCCGTTACTTTACAGAGGACCATGGGGGGCGTGTCTGGGTGGTTTGAAATGGAATATTGTGTGGATCAGGATTCGATGTCTCGAATATACAATCGGTATCGTCCTGCGACGAACCACTCGAAATATTATGACAAATTTCTGGTATTATACAGGCATTCTTTTATATACTAGCACGAAATTACCCCACCGAATACCATAAGAATAGTTAACCATGTATTTCACAAAAGGAATAGAAGCTGTTGCCACCATTACCGAGTTGCGTTCGAAAACTTCTGAGCTCGTTGAACACGCAAAAGGGATCGATCGAGGAATTTTGATTCAGAAGAACAACGAACCGTACGCGGTACTCATTTCCTACGATGTGTACGAAAAACTGCTAAAAGGAGGAGGATCAGGGGGGAGAAAGAAGAAATAGACAGGTCCATCCGGTGGTTTCGAGTCGCGAGTGATTCACTTTATTCGGTTCAGCACTGGAGATTTTGGCGCGACCGTATCGGTCGCGCCATTTCTTTATCTGGTCGACTTTCTGGCTAATTACCTACCTGATTTTCTATTCTACTTTCTACTTGACATACTGCTTGAGCTCTTCAATTCTCCGCACGATCGTCTCACGATCCATCTCTCTATACTGAACCGGAAGCAGTGCGCGACTCGTACACTCGAGAACGGCAACGAGTGTTTGCAACTCGATTTCCATGGGATATGTCGGAGGCATGAAATCATCCACTACTTCTTGCAGGATGCGCTTGGAAACCTTGCCTTTCGCTCGACCATCGGCAGCAGCTCTGAACTTCGCACGCGTTAACAGCGCTTCCATGTCCGCTCCACTGAATACCCGATCACCATTCAGTAGAGCCTCGGGCATTTCGTCCATTTTCAATTTCAGATCCGTGCGCCGGAGCATCACCCGGAGCAGCTCTTCTCGTTCTTTCCGATTCGACGGATAGAAAAGAGCAATGTGCTCTTCGGCACGGCCCTGACGTTTGAGGTCAACAGGCATGTAATCGGGACGAGCCGTTACAAGGAAGAAGATCACGCGGCCTCGATGTTTAGGATTGCTCATGAATGCAGCAATTTGTCCGAACACGCGTTTCGACACGCCCGAGTCTCCTCCAGAATCGCGATTGCCGAGAGCCGCATCGGCTTCGTCAATCATTACCGCAACAGGTGTCATGGCCTCCAGAAGCGTTAAAATTCTCTCCAGATTGGCTTCCGTCTGGCCTTGCCACTGCGATCGAAAATTCTTCAGCATCACCATCGGGATTCCGATGTCGCCGGCAAAGCACTGGACCATGAACGTTTTTCCACATCCGACAGGGCCGCTGACCAAGTATCCCATCGGGAGCACTTCCGGATGTCCGCTGCGAAGTGCCTGGGCGGCATGTTTCAAATGCGCCTTGGCCTCCGTGTGCCCTGCGACCATGTTCAGATTCCAATCTGATTCGACGAATTCAAGCATCCCATGGGCTTCCGCCTCAATGAACTCCTTTTTCATCGAAGAGAGCACTTCAAAAGTAAGTTCGGTTCGATTCTCAAGTACATCTGCCAGGATGCTGCGAATCGGTATATATCCCAGACCCGCCGTATTGGACGCGAGCATTTCAGGATTTACTTCGGAGTGCTTCTCGAACGCATCCTCATGGTCTTTCAAATACCAGTGGACGAATGCTTTGCGATCACTTTCGCTCGGAATGGGAAGCTGGATCTCGGCCGTGAATGGGCTCTGAACCAACTGGTGGTTCAATTCCATTATGTTCTCCGAAACAAGAATGATCGTAAAGTCACTCTCCAAGAAGAGCGGATCGTGCGCCCATTTTTGTAAGAAAACGAGGGCATTTCGATCCTCGGAGGAGTAGGTGGAAGCCTCGGCCATCGGAATGACCGTTTCGGCGTAGTCGATGATGCAGGCGATTCGCTTGCCTTCGCCCAGACGGAGTCGGAAATAATTTTGCAACACCGAGAAGACCCGAACGGGATCCTTCGGGAGTTTTTTGGCGAAATCCGTCCCGAATATGGTATCGTATCCTGAGAGGGCTCGGTTGAAATCCTTTTGCGATTCTTTGTCGACGAAGTGAATTCCACTAGACCGGTCGTAGAAAATGACCAGATCGCGTGAGGCGAAGAGGTCTTCGGTCAGGAATCCTCTGAGCGACATGTAGATCAGATTGCCGTCGTCATCCTTCGTAGGGATAAGATCCCTAACGTTTCCGTACAAAATGAACTGGGTAAGTGTCTTCGTGAAATACTTCCGGGCAAAATCCCTTGCCCAATCGGGATAATGCGCCGTGTACTGATCCAGGAGGCTGGGAGCAAGCGGGGAGGGAACCGTCATCGTAACGGTTGTTTCGTCGGTAGAGTCCTTTGCAGGATTACGGACTGCATCACCCCCTGTACCATTAGTCACGCCATCTCCTGTGCTGTCCGATGTGGGTTTGCTCGACTGCTCGGCGTCTCCTTGGATGTCGTTACCAGCGGCGATATGGGTGGATTTGTCTTCCGCCATGAGTGAAGCTCCAATTTCCGGTGAAATAGTTCAGATTTTGACAATATACGTTGTCTTGACCCCGATGGGTTTCGTTGAAGGACGACAAAAACATCCGTAAAGTCATCTACAGAACCTCTCACGAAAACACACGCCGAATCATCGGCCGAGACGCTCGCAACAAACAAACCCAGAAATGAAAAAGGCCCACCGTGAGGCGAGCCTATTTCAATCGATCGGTTTTTGCGGGAGGTTCCACCGCTAGGCGATCGTAATACTCTCGTCCAGGTAAACGTCTTGAATCGCATTCAGCAGTTCAATCCCATCGCCCATTGGCTTCTGAAACGCTTTGCGACCGGAAATCATTCCCGTACCACCAGCTCGCTTGTTGATTACGGCGGTCTTGACGGCTTGCTGCAGGTCGTTTGATCCCGAGGCGCCACCCGAATTTATCAGTCCGACCCGCCCCATATACCCATTCGCCACTTGATAGCGGGTAAGATCGATGGGATGGTCCGAACTCAGTTCCGTATACATCAGCTCGCTGTACTTGCCATACGATCCGTTGCCTGAATTGAGCGCAGCATAGCCTCCATTTTGTTCTGGCTGCTTCTGTTTCACGATGTCAGCCTGAATCGTTGCTCCCAAGTGGTTGGCTTGTCCCGTCAGATCCGCGCTGGATTCGTGATTGACTCCGTCTACTTTGAACCCGGAGTTTCTTAAGTAGCACCAGAGTATGGTTGCCATTCCGAGCTCGTGCGCTTGAGAGAACATTTCAGAAACTTCGACAATCTGTCGACCGGAATCGTCCGAACCGAAGTAGATCGTTGCACCTACCGCCACGCATCCCATGTTCCACGCGTCTTCTATCTGAGCGAACACGATTTGCTCAAACGTATTTGGAAGCGTAAGCAGTTCGTTGTGATTGACCTTCAAAATGAACGGAATCTTGTGCGCATATTTTCTTGCGACAGCTCCCAAGACGCCGTATGTAGAAGCCACCGCGTTGCACCCGCCTTCTATGGCAAGTCGAACAATATTCTCCGGATCAAAATAAATCGGATTCGGTGCGAATGACGCTCCGCCGGCGTGTTCAATGCCCTGATCTACCGGAAGAATCGATACATATCCCGAGCCGGCGAGTCTTCCATTCCCATAGAGGGTTTGCAAGGATCTTAGCACACGCGGGTTACGATCGGTATCCATGAACACGCGATCCACAAAGTCGGAACCCGGTAGATGCAGGTCTTCTTTCGAAATAGTGGAGCACGTATGATCCAGTAAATAACCAGCTTCGTCTCCAAGAATTTCAGCTGTTCGAGATGCGATTACTTCCGCCATGAGGGATCCCTCCAGTTAAAATGCTCTATATCTGATTTCCCGAATCGTTAGGAGAAACAGTTTACTCCCCACGAATTGTCCGGTGCCCTTATGAGTGTAGATTAACGCTTATTTCCCTCGGAATCGCACTGGGTTTCGCGAAGAATTTTGGTAGTTCGCGTGCCAGGAGGGGGGCCATTAACAGACCCTTGGCACCCAGGCCCGTAAAAACCCAGACATTCTTCCTTCCAGGGAGTGGGCCCAGCATGGGGAGTCGAACTTCTGGAACCGTAACCCGAACGCCGGCTCCAGCGTCGATGACCGTTGACCCCTCAAGAGAAGGCACCAACAGGCATGCCTCTTTGTGAAGCATTGTGATCACTGCTTCGGTAGGTTCAAGATCCGAGTACACGTGCTCATAGCTGCTTCCAACGACGATTCCTTCGTCGTCCATTGCCAGAAAGGACCGAGATGAAACGGCCACCGAATTTTTCAGATCGTCGGGAGACGTAAGTCGGATCCATTGACCCTTGATCGGGTGAAGATGGAGGGCGTGGAGCTCTGGGAACTCTGTATACCCTTCGCCCAGGCACAGCAGAAGTCGCCTCGCCGTCAATTCCTCGTTCGTCGAAAGTTTGGCCGAAATGTGGTCTCCGCGGTCTTCCCAAGCCTCGATCGAACAAGCGGACTTCGAAGCCGCACCCCGTTCGCGAGCCGCGCGAATGAGGGCCTGGCAATAGTCGGGCATATGTACGATGCCGCCCGACATGACGTCCAGGACACCGTACTTGGAGAATAGGTGAGGCCAGCGTTCGGTCGCGGGTTCGGGTTCGAACCACGACCCGTGATGCGGCCATTTCATTGCCGCGTCTTTAAACTCAATCGCCTGTTCACTGCTTCTGGCTGGTTTCCGTACGCCGCAAGCCGAAAAACGACTCGATGCCTTCGACTCTTCCAGCACGTAATGGAAGGATCGGACCGCTTCCTCCATTCGCCACACAGGCCGAGCTCTGCGCGCCATGAGCGGACTGACGAGGCCGAGAGGAACTCCAGACGCTCCGGATCCTGGCTGACGGGCGTCCAAAACCAGGACCCGTTCATTCTCCGACAGCACGAACGCCGCCGAGGCGCCCGCGAGTCCGGATCCTGCAATAATCGTATCAAACGAGAGATTCATGGACCCATTCCTGCATCTCGAAACTATTTCGCGCCCATGCATTACGTTAGCTTGGATTCACGATTATTTTCAAGATAGGATCGAATCGCCGAGCGCTACTCGAATGGAGAAGAAATCAGTCATCATTGTAGGAGGCGGCATCATAGGAATGTCGATTGGCTGGGAATTGCTTCGATCCGGTCACCAGGTGACCATCGTAGAGCGAGATCGCGTTGGCCGGGGTGCCTCCTGGTTGGCAGGTGGCATGTTGGCGGCCAATGCTGAGGTGGGTTTCGAAGAAATGGAGTTTTACCGGGTGTCGGCGGAGAGTCTTCGCCGGTGGCCAGCATATGCCAGGATGCTTGAGAAGGAGAGCTCGAAGGGGGTTTACTACCGCGAGGAAGGATCCATTTCAGTCGCGGATGATCGAGATAGCGCCGAGGCACTCAGGAGAAAGTTTGATTTTCAGACTGAACATGGCTTGGACGTTCGATGGCTGTCTGGCGCCGAAGCACTGGAACTGGAACCGTTCCTGGCCCCAGGATTGTCTGCAGCCGTTCATTCACCTCTGGATCATCAGGTCGACAACCGACGTGTTCTCGACGCGCTAAAGCATCTAATTCTTGAACATGGGGGTCGCATCGAGGAAGATTCTCCGGTCGTTGCTATCGTTCCCGACGCCGAGGCTCCGGCGATCCAGATGGACGGTCGGGAGTCGATCAGCGGAGACGTAGTCGTTCTGGCAGCAGGCGCATGGTCGCGTCAACTGAACGGTGTTGAGCCCGAGAGCCTGCCGGCCGTTCGGCCTGTCAAGGGTCAGACTCTCGATCTTCAGGTCGAAGCGCCATTCGATTTGAGACACGTGGTTCGAGGCCCGCATGCATCTGTCATCCCCAAAGACGAGACAAGAGTCGCTGTTGGCGCAACGGAAGAGGAGATGGGATTCGACGTCCACGTTACCGCCGGAGGCGTCTATAAGCTTCTGAAAGGGGCCTGGGAAATCGTACCGGGCATCTACGATCTTACATTCGTTGGCTCCCATGCCGGTTTACGACCCGGATCAAGAGATAACGATCCAATTGTCGGCTGGTCCGATGCCCCGGGTGTGTATTACGCCAGTGGCCACTATAGAAACGGTGTATTGCTTACGCCCATCACAGCTCAGGAGGCCGCGTTGGAGATCGCAGAGAATAATGAGTCCGACTGGCTTCGGGGGTTTCGACCACAAAGATTTCAACTAACAGACCCTATCGGGTAGCGGGATGGCCATCGATATTGTCGTCAACGGTAGCAAGAGCGAGGTTCAAAAGGGATCGACCATCGAAGACCTGCTTCAGATCATCGATATTGACATAAATAACGCGACTGGAATCGCCATTGCGATCAATAGTGAAATTGTCCGTCGTCCGGAGTGGAAGGGGAGAGAACTCAACGAGGGCGACGTAGTCGAACTGGTAACCGCCCGACAGGGGGGATAAAGTGTGGCGAAGACGGGCATGAGAAAATGAATATGGAACAGGTTGGCGCCATCAATTCTAAAATCAAAAAGGACTCGATTCAGACAGAGTCTCCTGGCGAGGCCATCGTTGCTGAATCGAAGTCATGCGGTGACCTTTGGTCGATCGGACCCTTGGAACTCAGATCCAGACTTCTGTTGGGAACAAGCGGTTTTCCAAATCCATCAGTCATGCTTGAATCGCTGGAAGCGTCGGGTACCCAGCTTGTGACGGTTGCCATTCGGCGCGTGGATATTCATGACCGTTCCGATGAAAGTCTGTTGGAATTGCTATCCCGGGTGCCCGTAGACGTATTGCCGAATACAGCGGGCTGCTTCACGGCGAAAGAAGCTGTGTTGGTTGCCGAATTAGCGAGAGAGGTACTTGAAACCGATCTGGTCAAGTTGGAAGTCATCGGAGACGACGAGACGTTACTCCCGGATGTAGAACAGTTGCTTAAGGCAGCAAAGATTCTGATTGACTCGGGGTTCGTCGTTCTGGCGTATACCAACGATGATCCGATCACGTGCAGAAAACTGGTTGATCTGGGATGTGCTGCCGTAATGCCACTGGCGGCACCGATCGGGAGTGGAATGGGCTTGGTGAATCCATACAATTTGCAGCTCATTCGAGAAATGAATCCGGATATTCCCCTGGTGGTCGATGCGGGAATCGGAACCGCGAGTGACGCAGCGTTGGCTATGGAATTGGGCTACGACGCTGTGCTCATCAATACGGCCGTCACGAAGGCCAAACACCCCGTTCAGATGGCCGCTGCCATGCGAAATGCCGTTCGGGGAGGGCGACTCGCGTATTTGGCAGGACGAATTCCAAGACGCTTTTATGCACAAGCCACTTCTTCCATGGAGGGGAGGGTCGGCACGTGAATCAAAGAGGATTATTGCCGCGACTTTTACTGATCGGCGATCGATTCACCGATCCAGGTGTTGCTTCAAAGATCTTGGAGGCGGTGAAGTGTGGAGTCCGTTGGGTTCAACTTCGCGACCACGACGCTGATACAAACACGTTTCTTACCGCAGCGAATTCCCTCGTTGAATCGCTACGGGCTGTAAGACCCGATTTATTGATTTCCATCAACGCGCGGATTGCCGTTGCCGAGAAACTTCAGTGCGCGGTTCATTTGCAGTTTAGCGGTCCGCCCGTCGACTCAGCAAGAACACGTATTCCGGACGGTCTTCCGGTCGGTATCTCCGTCCATACATTTTCAGAAATTGACCATCTGACTTCTGATTACCTGATCTGGAGTCCAGTTTTCGAATCGAGAAGCAAGCCCGGCCAGGAAGGAACAGGACTTGATGCGCTGTCGCAGGCTTCAGAGCTAGCCTTTCCGATACCCGTTATTGCAATGGGAGGTATCACACCCGATACGGTAAACGATTGCCTGGCATCGAACGTCCATGGTGTGGCGGTCTTGTCGGGGATTATAGCTGCGAAAGACATTCATCTTGCCGTCGGTTCGTATTTAGAAGCGGTTCAACCCAAAGTCACGGCGAATGGATGATGTAAAGGTTTGTCTCACGATCGCTGGTAGCGATTCGGGGGGTGGTGCCGGGATCCAGGCGGACATCAAAGCGATGCAGGCAAATGGCGTCTTTGCCACGTCTGTTCTTACCGCAATTACCGCGCAAAACACAAGAGAGGTTACGGACTCATTCGATTTGCCCGTCGGACTGATAGAGTCCCAAATCGACGCGGTGATCGACGATTTCCAGGTCGCCGCCACCAAGACAGGCATGCTCTCGTCGGTGGAAATCATCGAGGTGGTTGCTGAAAAAATATCTGCGAGAAACATCAGTCCGCTGGTCGTGGATCCAGTGATGATCTCGAAAAGCGGCTTCAAACTCCTGAAAGATGACGCCGTAGATGTGCTCAAAACCGTTCTGTTGCCGCTTGCAACGCTGGTTACTCCCAACGCACACGAGGCTGCTTTATTAACAGGTTTTGCCGTCGAGTCAGAGGAAGACGCTCGAAAGGCAGCTGAAGCCATCGTCGGCATGGGTCCCGGGGCTGTCCTCGTAAAGGGCGGGCATCTGGAGAAAGAAGACGAGGCGATCGATGTGCTCTTCGACGGAACGGAGTTCCATTCTTTCCGCGAGGACCGGATCGACACGCCACATACCCACGGTACGGGCTGCACGTATGCTGCTGCGATTACGGCAAACCTGGCAAAAGGATACCCGCTGCGCGTCGCGGTTGCCCGCTCAAAACTCTATGTGACGAAAGCGATCCGAGCAGGGCTTCCATTGGGGTCGGGTCATGGCCCGACCGATCACTTCTACTATTTACGAGCCGCCAGTGATTTTCCGTTTGGCTGAGTCGTTATCGCAGTCATTCAGGTGGATCTTGGACCGTCGATTTTTTTGACCGAGAATTCGCCCATCAAGCAAACCTTGCATTG
>SMXL01000032.1 GCA_004356385.1 Bacteroidota bacterium | reverse complement strand
GCAGATGGGTTCCAAGGACGGCTCGTCCGAGCTGGACATGATCCGCAAACAGGCGCGGGTCCTTCAGCTTATTCGAGCATTTCGAGTTCGCGGACACCTTCAGGCCGACGTGAATCCACTCGGGTATAATTGGACCTACCACGATGAGCTTGATCCCATGAACTACGGCTTGACGATTTGGGACCTCGATCGGGAATTTGTGACGGGCGGCTTGGGCGGCAAAGACCTCATGCCCCTTCGTGACATTTTGGACATCATCAGAACGTCGTACACCCGTAAAATCGGAACCGAGTTCATGCACATCTCGGATCCCGGGGAGAGAGAATGGATTCAGAACCGGGTCGAGGCAACGAAAGACAAGCGATCCCTCACCGAATCTGAAAAACAACGGATGCTTGAGAAGCTGAACGCTGCAGAAGCATTCGAGACGTTCTTGCACACGAAATACATTGGGCACAAGCGGTTTTCGCTAGAGGGCTCTGAGACCATCATTCCCCTTCTCGATCGAATTCTGTCCGACGCCGCGGAATCGGGTGTAAAGGAAGTGGTTATCGGCATGGCCCATCGAGGCAGACTGAACATCCTTGCCAATATTTTGAACAAGCCGTACGAGGTGATTTTTTCGGAGTTTGAAGGAAGCTTGGATCCTAATACCATCCAGGGTTCTGGCGATGTCAAATATCATCTAGGAGCCGATGGAGAGCACACGTCTCCAGAAGGGGAAACGATCAAGCTTGTGCTGGCCTCAAATCCCAGTCACCTGGAGGCCGTGAATCCGGTCGTTGAAGGCATGACAAGGGCCAAACAGGAAGCCCTCCGCGGCATGGATGCGTCGGGGGCAGAAACGGAGTTCGAAGATGCCGTCATTCCGATTCTTATTCATGGCGATGCTGCATTCGCGGGGCAGGGTGTGGTAGCGGAAACGCTCAACATGAGTCAGCTTCGGGGCTATCATACGGGTGGTACCATTCATCTTGTCATCAACAATCAAATCGGCTTTACGACGGGGCCGTCTGAAGCTCGCAGCTCAACGTACGCCACCGATATTGCACGGATGATCCAGGCGCCCATTTTTCATGTGAATGGAGACGATCCGGAATCCTGTGTCCGTGTCGCTCGAATCGCTCTGGACTATAGACAGGAGTTCAACAAAGATGTCGTCGTGGACATGCTCTGCTACCGCGTGCGTGGGCACAATGAAGGGGACGAACCCACATACACGCAGCCTCTTCTCTATCGGAAAATCGAAAATAAACGCCCTGTTCGGAAGATCTATACGGAATTACTGCTGCGCAGGGGCGACATGTCTCCTGAGACTGCTGAGAAGATGCTCGACGACTTTCGGGCAAAATTGCAAAATGCATTTCAGAGTACGAAAGAAATCGCCGAACGGGTCGCACCCATTGTATTGGAAGCCTCCGATAAACCACAGGATGCACCATTCCAGGACGATACCGAACTGCCTCAGTTTGACACGGCCGTCGGTAGCGAGCGGCTGGACGCCGTCGTATCGGCCTTGAACACTTTTCCCGAGTCGTTCACCGTGCACAAGAAGCTGATCAGACAATTTCATCGTAGACAAAAATCTTTTTTCAACGACAAAAGTATCGATTGGGGCCTCGCGGAGTTGCTTGCGTTCGGGACACTGCTGACGGATGGAACTCGTATTCGGATGAGCGGGCAAGACACTCGACGGGGAACGTTTAGCCATCGCCACGCGGTCGTATATGATCAGGAGACGAACGAAGAATATGTGCCTCTGAATCACATCTCAGAAGAACAGAATATTCTTCGCATCTACGATAGCTTGCTCTCAGAATATGCCGCATGCGGATTCGAATACGGCTACTCTGTCGCCGAACCTGAAGCCCTGGTAATTTGGGAAGCTCAGTTCGGTGATTTTGGCAACGGAGCTCAAATCATCTTCGACCAGTTTTTGTCCTGCGCCGAGGAGAAGTGGGGGCAGACAAGCAGTTTGGTACTCCTTCTACCCCACGGATATGAAGGCCAGGGGCCCGAGCATTCGTCCGCCCGACTGGAGCGATTTCTTCAGATGTGTGCAGAAGACAACATGATCGTCTGCAATTTTACTACCCCAGCCAATTATTTTCATGCCCTCAGGCGACAAGCCCAAAGTGAGATTACGTCACCGCTCATTGTTATGGCACCAAAGAGCCTTCTTCGACACCCGCTGGTCGTATCGCGCCCTGACGAACTGACGAATGGTGGATTTCTTCCCTTGATCGGCTCGGATATTAATCCAGCATTGGTGGAGAAAGTGATTGTATGCAGCGGGAAAGTCTTTTATGACCTGAGAGATGAACTCGGGAAAGAGGAAACGGAAGACAGAATCGCCGTGTGCAGGCTCGAGCAGATTTATCCGTTCCCTTCCAAAGAAATCAAAAACGAATTCGACCGCTATCCTCGACTGAATCGCGTTGTTTGGTTACAGGAGGAACCAGAGAATATGGGTGCGTGGTCGTTCGTACGCCATCGAATGGATCGATTGCTCGAAGGAGCTGGGATTCGCGTCGAATACGCCGGAAGAGTCGAGTCTGCTTCTACTGCAACCGGGAGTGCTCTTGTTCATCATGCAGAACAGGCTGCGATCCTCAAGCAGGCACTATCCAGCTAAATCAGTTGCCGGTAGCGAAAACGAAGTGGGGTTTCTTAGTATCGACGTCGTCTTGAATTTCGAAGCGCTTTTTCCTTGGCGATTCGACGCTCTTCCGATGGTTTGGTGAACGCCATGTTTGCACGAAATATGCGAAGAACACGACTTCTGTTGACAGCACGTTTGAATCGCCGCAAGGCGCGGTCGATCGACTCGTTGTCTCTTACTTTAATTCCTACGGGCACTAGAATTCTCCGAACCGATGGTCTTTGGTTATCTCGAAATACTTAAGCCTTCCAATATACGCTCGTTTTCGAGCTGAATCAACGAGCCTTTTTTGACGGAATACCCGAAACAGTTCGATAAAGGGCGGAATTGATGAAAATATCGAGGACATGCCAGACCTGGACGATGAGAATTTTGAAAGCACAGACATAGGATCAGAGCATGAGAGAAATTGTGATCGCGTCAGGAAACCGGGGAAAGGTGCGCGAGATCGAAATGTTGTTGAAGGACCTGGCTGTTCGAACACTCTCCCTGGAGGATTTTCCGAATGCTCCAGCCGTCCTCGAGAACAAGGCCACGCTCGAGGGGAACGCCGTGAAAAAGGCGAGAGAGATTGCTGAGTTTACGGGACTTCCTGCAATTGCGGACGATACCGGTCTGGAAGTCGACGCGCTGGACGGTCGTCCGGGAGTTCTATCTGCCAGGTATGCTGGGCCCGACGCGAATTCGGAAGCGAATCGAAGGCTGTTGTTATCTGAACTTGACGGGATCGATGAACGCTCGGCCAGATTCAGGACCGTTGCGGCGTTCGTAGATGACGACGAAGTACACGTTTTTGACGGCACGTGTGAGGGCTTGATCGCGGTTGCCGAAAGAGGTGAGGGCGGATTCGGATACGACTCGATATTCGTTCCCGAGAGCGACACTCGAACATTCGCGGAGATGACTGCTGAAGAAAAAAACAAGGTCAGCCATCGCAGCGAGGCGTTTCAGAAATTCGCTGCGTTCCTTCGGTCAGAGGATGCGAAAGGATCGTAACAATGGAGATCCAAAGGCCTTTATTCGATCGACCCTCAATCTGGGAATTCTAAATTGATTGCACTCATTCAGCGCGTTTCCCGGGCCTCAGTTCGTATAGACGAACAAGAGATCGGCGCCATCGAGAGTGGCGCTCTTGTCTTTCTAGGCATTCACCGGACCGATACATCAGGGGAATTGGAGTGGCTGGTCAACAAGACCGCCAATCTGCGAATTTTTGCGGACGACGACGGAAAAATGAATCGCTCTCTCCTCGATATTGCGGGCGAGGCCCTCGTTATTTCCCAATTCACACTTTACGGAAACGCGAAGAAGGGGAATCGACCTTCCTTCGTCCAGTCTGCCCCGCCGGAAATTGCTGAGCCACTCTACGAGGAGTTCGTTGCTCGATTACAGGATCAATTAGGCCGCGCTGTAGCGTCTGGAAAGTTCGGAGCCCAAATGGATATCGAACTGATCAACGAAGGCCCGGTCACGATCTGGCTCGAGAAGTGCGCGGAAAACGCGCCTTAGAAATCGGCAACAACCCATGGGCAGTGGCGTACTCAGGTGCCGAGTTAATTCAGGCACTTGTTTGTCCATTTGGAAGATCTCACACACATCGTTACCGATACATTCGGCCGTCAGCATTCGTATCTGAGAATCTCGCTCACAGAGCGCTGTAATCTCCGATGCACCTATTGCATGCCGTCTGAAGGAGTTGAGCTTCGACCCAAACCGGAGATGCTGTCTTTTGAGGAAATCGTTCATCTAGCGAGTCTCTTCGCACTGCTGGGTGTCACGAAAATCAGGCTTACAGGTGGCGAGCCGCTCATCCGAAACGACATCGAGCATCTGGTCGGAAGACTGAACGAGATTGACGGGATAAAAACCATCGCGATTACGACGAATGGCCTTCTCCTTCCAAAAAAATTGAAGGCTCTCAAAGAAGCGGGCGTGTCGGCATTCAATATCAGCCTCGATACACTCCGTGAGGATCGTTTTCGGGAGATTACGCTGCGCGGCGGATTTGAAACCGTATTGGAATCCATTAAGATGACGCTAGAGGCCGGATACAATCCCGTCAAGATCAATTGCGTGGTTCAAAAAGGAATCAACGATGATGAATTGATCGATTTTGTTGAATGGACTCGTCACCAGTCCATTGAAATGCGCTTCATCGAATACATGCCTTTTGGTGGGAACGGGTGGGACGACACTCACTTCTTGCCGTACGAGAAAATGCTTGAACAAATCCGAGCCGCTTATCCCACGCTCGCGCGCAAAAGTGACGACCTGAATCCCACTTCAAAATCATGGCAAGTGCCCGGTTTTCAAGGGAGCCTTGGATTCATCTCGTCCATGAGCGACAAATTTTGTGGAAGTTGCAATCGCCTGAGACTTACAGCAGATGGAAATCTACGCGTTTGTTTATTTGGTAAAAGTGAAGTCAGTCTCCGCGACGCCGTTCGCCGGGGAGCAACGGACGTCGAGCTCATGTCACTTATTGAAGGAGCCGTGCATCGAAAAAAGGCATCGCACGCCGGGATGTATGAAATATCCAATTCACCCGATCGCCCAATGATCTTGATCGGAGGGTAGTTGTTTGTTGCCTGATCGCGTACCGGCTATCTTCGCTCTTCCACTCTGATATTCACCGTTTCAACTAGAAAATCCTTCGATTGTCAATGTCCTCACTCACACACGTTGATCCGCAGGGCGGAGTTCACATGGTAGATATCTCCGAGAAGGCCGATTCGGTTCGAACGGCGGTGGCCATCGGCCGTGTGCATCTGGGACCGGAAGCCTTTTCTAGAGTGGCTGAGAACGCCATTCAGAAAGGAGACGTTTTGGCTATTTCTCAGTTCGCGGGTATTATGGGAGCCAAAGAGACCAGTCGACTCATTCCGCTCTGCCATCAGGTGGCACTCGCAGGAATTGATGTTGAATTGTCCCCGGAAGAGTCAACGCACACCATAGAGGTCAGAGCGTACGCAAAATCGGTGGGTCCGACAGGTGTGGAGATGGAGGCTCTGACAGCCGTGACCGTCTCGTGCCTGACGATTTACGACATGTGTAAATCAGTCACAAAAGAGATGGTCATCGAAAATATTCACCTCCTTGCAAAAACGGGTGGACAGAGCGGGGATTACCGAAAGCCAGGCACTGAATAAGAATAACGAGGAACACCATGGATATACTTTTCACGACAGCCGGAATCACAATCATCGTGCTTATCCTGGTGATGATGATCGTTTTTCTGTATTTCGTCCCTGTAGGGCTTTGGGTTACCGCTTATTTCTCTGGCGTTAAACTGAAACTTGTTCGCGATCTCGTAGGAATGCGGCTGCGAAAAGTGCCTCCGGTGGCAATCGTCCGACCACTCATTACTGCCCACAAGGCGGGGATATATCTGGATACAGCGCAATTGGAGGCCCATTACCTGGCAGGTGGACAGGTCCAGAAGGTGGTGAACTCGTTGATATCGGCAGACAAGGCCAATATAGACCTCGACTTCGTACGAGCTACTGCAATCGACTTAGCAGGCCGAGACGTTTTTGAGGCTGTTCAGATGTCCGTAAATCCGAAAGTGATCGAAACGCCCCCTGTTTCAGCCGTCGCCAAGGATGGCATTCAGGTTAGGGCGGTGGCAAAAGTTACCGTTCGCGCAAATATTGAGCGCCTGGTTGGTGGAGCTGGTGAGGAAACCATCATCGCTCGGGTTGGAGAGGGAATCGTTTCGACGATCGGTTCTTCAGATACCCACAAGCAGGTACTCGAAAACCCGGATCGGATTTCTAAAGTCGTATTAGACAAAGGTTTGGATGCCGGCACGGCTTTTGAAATTCTCTCGATCGATATCGCCGACGTGGACGTCGGTGAAAATATTGGGGCAGCGCTCCAGACGGATCAGGCCGAAGCGGACTTAAAAATCGCCCGGGCAAAAGCGGAAGAGCGCCGCGCTGCGGCTGTAGCTTCCGAACAGGAAATGCAGGCTGAGGTCGTGAAGCAGCGAGCCCGCGTCGTGGCCGCCGAAGCAGAAGTCCCCCTTGCAATGGCAGAGGCTTTTCGAGCTGGCAATTTCGGCGTGATGGATTACATCAACTTAAGGAATATCGAGGCCGATACGCGCATGAGAGATTCCATCGGAGGAAAAGACGATCCCGAGACTCCTACGTCTTAGGGCCTTGGGGCGAATCTTGCTCGACGAGACGATGTAATCGAACCAGGTCGACCCGGTTGGCGGACGCCTGAAGAACAACGATTCTAAAACCGTCGAGCTCAAACTCATCCCGAGTTTTGGGAATCGTCCCCAGTCGATCCAACAGATACCCGGCTACGGTCTCGTAATCTCCATCGGGAAGAACAATATTGGTTTCTTCGGCGAGTTCGTCTACTTCGATTCTGCCGCTCGCAAGAACCGTATTCTCATCAAGCACGCGAAGCATCAGATCTTCGTCGTCAAACTCGTCCTGAATGTCCCCGAAGAGTTCTTCCAAAAGATCTTCCGTTGTAGCCAGACCTGCCGTGCCTCCGTACTCATCGATGACGATCGCAATGGACGTTTTGGATTGAAGAAATTCCTGCAGGAGATGCTTGGACAACTTCGACTCAGGCACAAACGTCGCCGGCCGCATCATTTCCTTCAAAGACGAGGGCTCATCAAACAAATCGTAAGCGAATGCTACGCCCACGATATTGTCAATATTTTCTTTGTAGACGGGAAGCTTAGAATGCCCCGACGCGACAAACGCGTTCAGGAGATCCTCGGTCGATGTACCTACCTCTACGGCGACGATATCGGTTCGGGGCACCATCGACTCCTTGACTTTGATTGACGCCATCGCGAAAACGTTGGACAAAAGTGTCGTTTCGTCCTCAGCCAGGTCCAGATCGCCACTCAGCTTCCCTTCCTCTATCATGATTTCAAAATCCCGCCGCATGAATTCTCCATAGCTCTCCTCGCTGGCTCGAAATATTTTCATTAAGACGAGGGCAGACCACTGTGATACTTTAATCAGCGGAAGAAGCAAGAAGTACGTTATTCTGAGTGGTACCGCCAGGGCAAAAACCGCAGAGTTGGCCACTTCTCTGAGTACAGATTTAGGAATGATCTCGCCTACGAACAGGACGATCGTGGACGCGATTATGGTCTGGGTAATCAGGACGGCGATCTCGAGAGATGAAGTCTGCAGGCCGAAGGAGCCAGAAATAAAAGCTTCCAGTGGGGGTACAAAAAATATGGCAAATAGAGTGGCGTAGACCACCAGACAAATGTTGTTGCCTACGAGTGTTGTCGTAAGCAGAGTCGCCGGATTGTCGATGAATCGTCTCACGGTTTTCCCGACGAATCCCCCTCTCCGGGCGTGAACCTCTACCCGAAGTCGATTTGCGGCCACAAAGGCGATTTCGGATCCAGAGAAAAAGCTGCTGAGAAGCAGCGTGAGTATGATGAGTCCTATGATCAATGATTCACTCTCTCAGTTCGAACTAGACTCTAATCGCTACCGGCCCCGAAAATTGGGCGGTCTCTTTTCCAAAAACGCCGACACTCCCTCTTTGAAATCTTCTGTATCGCAGGCCCTACCAAAAAGCGTTGCTTCGCGCGTCAGTCCCTCATCCGGAGGAAGATAACTCGCGCGAATGGCTTCCAGAACCAGAGCGATAGCCACCGGCGCACGAGACATGATTGTTTTCATAAGCGCTCGTGCGGAATCCATAAGCTCATCGGGAGCAACCACTTTGTTCACCAGGCCTATTTCGTAGGCTCTGGATGCCGAAATCATGTCTCCCGAAAGCAACAATTCGGTCGCATTCCCCCGTCCGATCAATCGGGGAAGCCGTTGCGTTCCGCCATAACCTGGAATCAGTCCCAGATTCACCTCCGGCTGACCGAATGAGGCGTTGTCGGACGCAATCCGAATATGACAAGAAATCGCGAGTTCACACCCACCTCCCAGCGCGAAACCGTTAACGGCAGCGATTACAGGAATGAGCATATCTTCTATGCGCTGAAAAACAGCCTGGCCTCGGCGTGCGACGTCTTCGGCTTCGTCAGGATCGAGAGTGACAAATTCCTGGATGTCGGCTCCGGCAACAAACGCTTTCGGGCCGTCGCCGGTTACTATGACTCCTCGAATCTCATCGGTCTCGTTGGCTTCGGAAAAGCATGCATCCAGCTCATCCAAAACGGTCGAATTCAGAGCGTTTAATTTTTCGGGACGACTGATCGTGATCAGCGCAACACCGTCGTCATCTACGTCGAATCGGAGAGTCGAATAAGACATCAATGTAGAAATTGAATTGAGTTGATTCGATCCGAAAATACGGAATCGCTACTCTTGCACGCGAGTGCTTTCAATTGAGGACTCTTCCTGGTTTGGATCTTGGAAAGTATCCAGTTCACTCAGAAGGTCGGCCGGAGACGCAAATACCTCTTGCATCTCGACAACCGAGGCTTGCGTCTCTTCTACCTCGCTCAGAAGCGTATCGAGTTGGAAAGTAATTTCTTCCGGATTGCGGAGCGTCAGGGACTGCTCAAGAATGTACTTGGTTACGTCTTCAATCGTCTCCAGCTGGGCCTTGATAATTTCCAAATTTTCCTGTCCGTTCTTGGATCGGTCCAGGCGCTGTTCCAGAATTCGGAGCCGACGTGCCTTAACCGCCTTGACCCGGGGTGGATCGTCTTCCATGTCCAGACGAAGCTTCTCCATCGCGGTGACCACCTCCGATTCGGTCGAGGCCTTCGAGGAAAACTCGTAGCGTTCTTTTTGATAGAGCAGATTGAGGTATGAATCCAAAAGTCCGTTAATCTTGGACATGTGACTATCGAGCATTCCCTGCGATGCGTACGACAATTTTCGATAGTTCGCCGCAATCTCTTTTTCCAGCTTCTTCAGCCTTGCATATCGTCGCTGATTCTGCCGCGTCAAGGAATGAAAGAGTTCTTTCTGGGAAGGCGGCTTTGCATGCTCTGCTGCTCTCTTGGATCGTATGGCCCGGCGAAATCGCTCCTGACGAGGCATGTTACCCAAATAGATGAGCTCCATAGCCGACACTAGAATCAGAGCAGCACTGAACGGCCATTCCGGCACGATCATCATGCCGACCAAAAATGTAATCAGCATCGATACGATCAAGAAGGTCAAGTTCCACGGATGTAGAAATGCTTCTTTCGTATAATTGATATCAGGATCGTTCATCTTCCTCAATCGGTGTCCTATTTCATCACCCTGCGACGCCGTCAGGGTTTCATCCTTCCTATTGTTTTTTCGGGTAATTCGCTATCCGAGTCGTCTTTCGCAGATGATTTTGCCTTGTCTGAACTGGTCGGAGCCACGTCGCGTTCCGAATCCACCGCCGTCACATCACCAGCGGCCTTCATCTGACGAACCAGTTTTTTTGCTCTTTCTTTGGTCAGATCCTGTTCGTCCTTCCATTCCTGAGCCTCGAATTCGGCTTTTTCGCTGGATTCAAGAGCCATTTCCAACCGCGCCTCACTCAGCGCCGAATCCATTCCGATCCTGTTCATCATGTCGTCATGTACATCCAGCTTCTCCCGCATGGAAGTCGTCAATTCAGACACAGCATCGGTCATCTTCTTCTGTCTCTCGAGCTGACGATGTGTTTCCTTCAGCTTTTTGAGTTTTCGAAGATGCTCCTTTTCAGCCTTTTTTATGCGATCGAATTCTTCGGGTGTCATAACTCTTCAGAAATCAATTCGGGAATGCTTCCCAGAATACTGTCTACAATTCGTCAGCTCTTAGTTCGCTGCTTCCCGATTGTTTTTGCTTCTTTTTCCTCTTCGCTTTCCGGTACCTCGAGTTCGGGCTCTTCCTTGGCGCCGCTCGTATCCCCTACGCCCATTTCCAGTTTGAACTGTTTCACGAGTTCTGCCGCACGAATTTTTTGAGCGTCCTCCTCAATTTCCAAGGCTTCCGTGTCTATGGAATCCAATGCCATTTCCATACGCGCTTCGTTTCGCGCCGTTTGCTCGTTGATTCGTGAAATCATTTCGTCGTGTGTCTGGTCGATACCAGTCACTTCGAAAGCCTCCAGCGTATCGGCGACCTTGGCCTGCCACTTCGCCCGTTCGTGTGCGCGAAGTGCATCTTTCGCTTCGGAAATTTTGCGCTCTTTTTCGCGCATAAAAGCCTGTTTGACCTGGATGGCCTTGTCGTAGGCCGCGGATGCGTACTTGAGTTGTTCTTTCGTTCTCTCGAGCGCTTCCTTCACAGATTCGAGTCGTAACGCGTAGCGCTCGGCGATATCATCTCGATTGGCCTGGATTCCTGCTTTAATCTTGGCAGAAAGATCGGCCATTTCGGATTCATATTTCTTGACTTCTTTTCTGAGAAGCATCACGTTTGCCTTTACAGTCGCGATGTTCTCATTCATCTTCGGTACTTGATCGTTCAGCTCTCGGATATTCTGCTCGAGGATTAATTTGGGGTCCTCAAGGGCAGAAATTGCGCCTCCGAAAATGGACTTCATGAACCGTTTAAAACGTGCCCAGATAGACATAATGACGATTCTCTTTAATTAAACTTGGGTGGTGGTCCCTTCGGCAAATATAGCAATCCGAGACGGGTTCGGGTACTTTTTGCCGGATCGGTAGCCAGTCAATGTACAAAGTGTAGGACGTTCATACGGAAGGGTTTCCAACCGGATGCAGCCAGGTGCTCTCCGCATACCTGTTCTTTAGTCGACTTGTTACGGAAAACGGGGTTTCCGTATAAGAAAAAGCCGATTGCACCTTCGGAATAATTCTTTCAATCCGGTCTTCGTTTGAAGCACGCACCTCAAACAGCGGTTCTCCCGATCCAATAGCGTCGGACTCTTTCTTAAGTAGATAGATCCCGGCGAGAGGATCAACCGAATCTTCTTTATTGCGCCGCCCGGCTCCCAAGTCAACACACGCCCGTCCAATTTCAAGCGCGTCAATCGCCTCTATGATGGGTCCCGCTTCATCGGGTGCCTTAACGACGCGAACTACGGCCGAGTCACTCCTAGACTCTGGATCATGTAGGACCGATGTGTCGCCGCCCTGAGCTTCCACGAGTTTGACGAGCGTTTCGAAAGCGTCTCCGGAAGAGATGGCCCGTTGCGCGATCT
>SMXL01000031.1 GCA_004356385.1 Bacteroidota bacterium | reverse complement strand
GGAAGCAAAAACCTGATACCCGCCCGTCGAATGTACGAGTCCCTTTGGCT
The DNA here is from genome assembly GCA_004356385.1 of Bacteroidota bacterium. The sequence continues at coordinate 7,282 of SMXL01000031.1, read as the reverse complement.
TTCCGGTAGAACCACTCGTGTACAACATGAAGAGCGGGTCCTCCGCATCCATGTGTTCGACCCTGCAGTCCACTGCAGCCGCGGCAACCTCTTCGTGGTACCAACGGTCGCGACCCTCTTTCCATTGGATATCGCCACCCGTTCTCTGGACTACAATAACCGTCTCGACATCTTCGCAGCGCTCCAATGCCCTATCCGTATTGCCCTTCAATGGAATTTGCTTTCCGCCCCGAAGGCTGTGATCAGAGGTCAACACAATCCTCGAGGACCCGTCGATGATCCGGTCGGCGAGCGAATCGGGAGAAAACCCGGCGAAGACGACGGAATGAACGGCGCCGATTCGGGCGCACGCGAGCATGGCATACGCAGCTTCCGGAATCATGGGAAGATAAATCGTTACACAATCGCCCTTCTTGACTCCGTGGCTCTTCAGTACGTTGGCCAATCGACAAACCGACTCGTGCAGTTCGGAATAGGTGATATGGCGTGCTTCGTCGGCCGGATCATCCGGTTCGTAAATCAGCGCTGTCTGGTCACCTCGGGTCTCCAGATGGCGGTCAATGCAGTTGTACGCAGCGTTTGTCTTCCCACCCAGATACCATCCAATGTGTACGTCATCTGAGGCATAGGAGACGTCTTTGACCGTGTGAAACGGTTCGAACCAGTGGATTCTGTTCGCCTGTTCAGCCCAGAACTCCTCATTCTCCTCTATGGACCTTTTATAGAGCGCCTCATAGTCCTCAAAAGACTTGATGTGCGCTCCGCTGCTAAAATCGTCTGATGCTTTGAACCGTTCGTCCATCCTTCTCTTTACTTTTTCCCGTTGTCTCACGCCTCACATAGAATAACGACGGATTGGAAAGAATTCCGGAACGGCTCGTGAATTGGATTTGGAAACTGATCGAGGCACGTATCTTTGATTGACTCTCGAGACCATCCATTTGAGCCTTCAATTATCGCTCAGCGTTACCCATCATCGATTTCACAAACCAACATATTGTTGTCACCGGAGCCGCGAGTGGAATGGGGAGACTCTTCAGCCTCGTGTTCCTGGGGCTCGGTGCGCGCGTCGCGGCCTGGGACATCGACGTCGACGGCCTCGATCGCTTGACAAAGAGCGCCACGACAGATTCAGATCTCTCGACGACCCGCCTTCACACCTACGTCTGCGACGTCACGGATCTACATTCGATCAACCGGGCATCCGAGGAAACTCTCAGAGATCTAGAACACGTAGACATTCTGCTGAATAACGCCGGAGTCGTGAAAGGGAATTGGATTACGGAACTCTCCGACGAGGATATCGAAAGAACCTTCGCTGTGAATGCGCTGGCGCCCTTCAGGGTGACGAAGGCCTTTCTTCCTCACATGATTTTACGCGGGAAGGGACACGTTGTGACGTTGGCGTCTGCAGGCGGATTTCTAGGAACGCCGAAACTGGCCGACTACTGCGCCAGTAAGTCGGCGGCGATTGCGTTCGATGAGTCGCTACGACTCGAAATGAAGCAACTCGGACATCCCATCAAAACAACCCTCCTTTGTCCGTTTTACGTAGATACGGGTATGTTTTCCGGTGTAAAAACGAGATTTAGTTGGGTGCTTCCGATTCTGTCCGCCGAGGTCGTCGTTAAAAAGAGCATTCGCGCGATTTACCATGGAAAAAAGAGACTGATCATGCCCCGATTCGTTTATTCTGTTTTGCTACTGCGTGTCCTACCGGTCTCCTGGTTTGACGGACTTGTATCGTATTTCGGAATATCGCGGTCCATGGACGACTTCGAAGGGAGAAATAAGCCGACATCGGAGCAGGACGAGTTATAAAATCATGGAGACGGAACCCGCGAATCGTCTTCCTCGCGGACTGCCGGTATTCGACCTCGAACCGCATTCGTAAGTACAATTTTTTCGGCACTTAGATAATCGTCTCTGGTGAGAAGGCGTTCCTCGGGCGCTCGATCCGAGCCCATCTCGATCTCCCTTCCGATACCGGCCAGCAAGCCACAGGATTGTCGGGGCGTGACCCACGTTCCATCCAAAAAAAGAAACACGTTTGTGATCGTCCCCTCGGTGAGTTCACCTTTTTCATTCAGATAAATCACTTCATCCAGACCTCGATCTTCTGCCTCCGTTCGACCGGCATCGTAAATACTCCGGAATGTTGTTTTGACGTACAGAAAAGGATTATCGGAATGAACAGGGTTCTGAGAAATTCCAATCCGATACGCCACGGTGCTGTCGTGAACGAGTCGCTTTGCATCGATCGAGAGTTTCCCCCCAGGACCCAACAAGAGTCGAATGATATGAGCCGCTCCAGGTTCGAGTTTATTATCCAGAAGCTCGAGCTCGCTCGACACTTTATCGGTGGGTACGACATACCCGAGTCGGTCTGCGGTTTGATGGAGGCGGGCCATATGATGGGCCAGATGATCGATGCCGTCCAGCCATTTCATCGTCTCAATGATCTCTATGGGAGCCGCCCCAGATGGTTGATTCCCGGATAGAAACCGTGTTTTCAGTAGCGTTTCTTGGTGTTCATCTGCCGAATCCGAATCCCAGACAATACCACCCCCTGAGCCAAGCGTAAGGTGTCCATCTCGAATCGTCAGGGTGCGAATGGCGACGTTAAACATTCCCTCCGCTTCCGGAGAAATGTGGCCGATCGCTCCGCAGTACACACCCCTCGGCTGGGATTCTAGCTCCAGAATTCGGCGCATGGCTCGAATTTTTGGTGCCCCGGTGATCGAACCACAGGGAAAAAGCGCCGTCAAGAGCTCTGATGGTTTCACTCCCGGTCGAATTCGACCCTCGATCGACGATGTCATCTGAATCAGCGTCTCGTAAACTTCTATTTCGAATAGCCGTGGAACGTGAACGGAGCCCGGGACACAGATCATTGAAAGGTCATTTCGGAGAAGATCCACGATCATCAGATTTTCAGCCTGGCTCTTGTAATCGGTCTGAAGCCATTCGCATAAAAAGCCATCCAGTTCGGGTGTGCATCCTCTGGGAGCTGTGCCTTTCATGGGCTGCGCACGAATCGTCCCTCCTTCCCACGCCACGAATCGTTCCGGAGAGGCCGACAAAATCTGAACGTCTCCAAGTTGGATTAACGCTCCGTACGAAACCGGTTGGCGGCGGCGCATGAGACCGTACAACGCGATAAATCCAAGGTCAAAATCGGATTCGAATCGACCGGTCAGGTTGATCTGGTAGACGTCGCCGTCTCGAATGAGATCTAGAATTCGATCCACCTTGGCTCGGTATCCGTCTTCTGATTCCTGGAGAATCAGGTCTTCCAGATACGGCGCCGGTTCGCAGATGGCAAATACTTTGTCGAGATCTACCGATTCAATCTGATCCGGCTCTTTGTAGAGTCCAAACCATGCAACTGGATACCCCAACTCTCGCTCGTAGTCAACGTCCACGACGTGACTGAAACGATCGGGTTCGAATCCATATCCCGCCTCATAGGCCTGATAACCTGCGATATGCCATCCCTCGTCAAGAGCCTTGTCTACGGATTCAAGGAGTGCTGGAACCTCTGCTGGTCGAGACGCAGATAAAATCCGATCCGGAGCCGAAAAAAGAAGACAGCGCTGCCCCGGGTCGGACGATCCGTCGAGAAGCACGGTGCCAGGCTGCGCAAGGCGCTCGAGAAGATCGACCATCGGTTGAGAATTGTTTGGATGAGAGGCGCGAACAGTTTGAACGGCTGACGCGAATGCCGTTGACGGCTGCCAAAGTCTCGATAGACATCCGACGCAAATACGTCGGCGCGCGGGGCAAAGTCAAGATGCGATCTTTTTCTTCCGCGCTCATTCACCCATGGCCGGCTATCGTTCCATGTTCAGCACCAGCGGTTCACCGCTCGTGAGTGATCAGCCTTTTTCGCTACCTTTGACGGAGCCGACTCATTACCCGTTACCCGCACACCGTATGCATCTCTCCGGAATTGATTGGGCCATCATGGCAACCTTTTTTGGGGTGTCTCTGGCGATTGGTCTATCCGTTTCCCGAACCTCAGGTAAGAGCTTTCGATCCTATTTCCTGGGCGGACAGTCCATGCCCTGGTGGTTGCTCGGTATTTCCATGGTGGCGACCACATTTTCGACAGACACGCCGAACCTCGTAGCAGATATCGTGCGCAGCGGGGGGACGTACGGCAACTGGGCTTGGTGGTCATTCCTGCTGACGGGAATGCTGACTGTTTTTCTCTATGCCAAATTGTGGCGGCGTTCGGGTGTCTTAACCGACGTGGAATTCTACGAGCTTCGCTACTCGGGAAAAACGGCCGCGTTTCTGCGAGGTTTTCGAGCGGTCTACCTGGGAATCCTGTTCAATATCATCATCATGGCTTCGGTCACGCTTGCCGCGATCAAAATCGGGATGGTGATGATGGGTTGGTCACCCATTCAAACGGTCGTGATCTCTGCTGGTATTACGGTCGTTTATTCTGCCTTGGGTGGGCTCCGAGGGGTCTTATTGACCGATCTCATCCAATTCTCACTCGCGATTGCAGGATCCATCTGGGCAACCGTCTATGTGTTGAACATGCCAGAAATAGGAGGCCTCAGTGCACTTCTTGTCCATGAGAATGTCGTGTCCTCCCTGGAATTTCTACCGTCGTTTGACACGGTTTCGATGGACGTGCTCGTTCCGGTCTTTATCATCCCCTTGGCGGTGCAGTGGTGGGCCGCATACTATCCGGGCGCCGAGCCAGGCGGCGGGGGTTATATCGTTCAACGCATGCTCGCGGCTAAAAACGAAAGGCATGCGGCCGGGGCTACGTTGTTGTTCAATGGCTTGCATTACGCGCTCAGACCCTGGCCGTGGATCCTGATCGCTCTCGCATCGCTCATCGTCTTTCCCGATCTGGCATCCATCGCGGAACGATTCCCTGCCGTACCGGAATCGCAGGTGCGAAATGATCTCGCATACCCGGCCATGCTGACCTACTTACCGAGCGGTCTTCTCGGTCTAGTCGTTACGTCACTTGCGGCCGCCTACATGTCGACAATGTCGACTCAGGTGAACTGGGGCTCCTCCATAATTGTAAACGATATCTATCGTCGATTTATCCGTCCGGATGCCACGGAGCGCCAGCAGGTCTGGTCGGGAAGAATTACCACCGTAATTTTGATGGTAGTCGCTTGCACGCTGGCTTTGTATCTGGAGAACGCGCTGCAAGTCTTCAACATCATCCTTCAAATTGGAGCGGGCACGGGCCTTCTATTCATTCTCAGATGGTACTGGTGGCGGGTGAATGCCGCGTCCGAGCTCACTGCCATGATCGTTTCTTTTGTCGTAGCCATGGTTCTTCAATTCGGTCACGGATTCGGGATGGAATCATGGCAACAACTCCTTGTAGGCGTTGGTATTACGACAACTGCATGGATTTCGGTTGCTATTTTTGGGCCCACGACCGACCAGGCTGTTTTGGATTCATTTTACCAGAAAATTCGGCCTGGCGGCCCCGGTTGGAAGCCTGTGTTGACGCGACTGGGTCCAGGATATGAATCCGACGGTTCCGATCTCCCGAGCGGTATCCTGGCGTCTGTCGTTGGAGCACTGGGTATTTACAGCCTGCTTTTCGCGACTGGCTACTATCTGTATGGCAATTGGACGGCAGCTTTCGCGATGACACTTGTCGCGGCAATTTCGCTGTTCGCCCTCTACCGGTTGTGGTCAAAAATTCGATTTGAATAAGAGCTTTTCCTGGTCCGCACCAAGAACGAAAGCCCCCGGGCCGGTCGACTCCTGAAAGAAATAGGCCTTCCTCAAACGGTGCTGAAACAGTTGCCCGTAAGCAGCAAACCATCGCTCCAGAAATCGGACCGAGTTTTCCGGCTCAACCATGGCCCAGACAGAACCACCAAATCCAGCGCCAAAGGCAGAAGACGCGATCGCTCCGTTGTCGAGCGCCGCTTCGACCAGGAATCGGGTTTCGTCCACCTGGTTTCCCAGCCATCCGTCGGTCATCTGTTGAGACCGGGACACGTGTTGCTCAAGCATTTCGTAGTCGCCACTCTTTAGAGACTCGACGACTCCTGCGACTACGGTCTGGGTTTCTTCGATGAATTGCCTGACTCGGTTCATCAGGGCGTTTCGGATTTGTTCGTCCGATTCATTTTTGTCGACACACAATTCGAAGGCATCCATCGAAAATTCGCCGGATGAAACGAGGCCACCAAGGGTCGCGTGGTACTCTCCCATCTCCACGGACCAGAGTTCGACCGCTCGAGTAGCCAATCGCACCGCACGATTGTAATCCTCCTTGGCACCCGTCGTCTTCTGCGCCCGAACCCCGCTGGACGCAATCACAAACGTGAGATCCGAAGGCAGTGATACCCACTCGAGTCGCTTCAAAGGTCGATATTGAATATGACCAAGCCTATACGGCTCGGAATACAGAATAGCCGTGTGATCTTGGGCCCCACCCATCGTCCCGACCCCTGAATCGCCGGCCAGGTCCTTGAATGCAAAACCGTTCTCGACGCACCCCATGTAGCTCGCGAGATCGGCGCCCGATTGAATATTTCGACGGAAGGAGTCATGCCGGGTAACTTCGGAAAGGGCTGCGATGCACATCCAGGTTCCGATTACAAACGCGCTGGAACTGCTCATTCCCGAAGCCCTCGGAATATCGCTACTAAAAACCACAGAAATCCCCCTCTCTGGCACATCGAAATTGGCGCAATATCGTTTCAAAACCGTCCGCGGATAGGCGGTCCAGATCGGGGCTGGAGTTTCAGGATGATCTTTAGAATGGTTGTCGGGGTCTTGGTGGGGCCCGTCGCCGGCGACGCTGCCAAACGATATGAGAGCTGAAGTTCCAGATACCAAATCCTCCAGACGCACTCCGGGCTCCTCAGAGGTGGTCGCAACCATGCAGAAAGAGCGCTGACTCGCACACGTAAGACTGCTCCCACCCGCGTAATCCGTGTGCTTGCCCACCACTTCGATTCGCGCCGGGCAGTATACGACGACGGCTCGCTCGGACGAATCGTTTCCTTCTGAAAGGCGGTTCGCCGCTGACGTGATCCGCTCAGATATTTTCCGCATCGAAAGGACATCAAGACCGCGAAACGAAGCTGTTTCCAGGCTTGAATTGATGCCTTCATGTAGTGTCTCACTCAGAAGTGATTCAACACCCTGTCGACTTTGTAACTCCTCAAGTGTTATCCGGTCGGATCTCATCATATCCTGCTACACGCCATATCCGGTTACACTCATATCTTTCTACACCACGACGTTCTTCCATTTTCCTTTTCGGAATGCGATT
>SMXL01000030.1 GCA_004356385.1 Bacteroidota bacterium | reverse complement strand
CGTCCAGTTCATTTTCATCGTCTGGGTGAATAAAACGGATTCGATCCAACAGGTCTGATTCCGGGTCAGAGGGTAAAACGGGCGAAATATCTGCCTCAGGATTGGCGGCGATTCGCATTCGAGTGATGTTGACGCCGCCCCAGGGATTTTCGTCTTTCGTCGAAAATCCTCTATGAATGCCACCACTTTCTTTCATGAACGTCGAATTATCATTCTTGAAGGCGTTCAGGTAGAGATGGAATTGCAATTCATTTACCGGAACGCTATCCGGATTTTTCCAGGTCAATTGTTGGGAACCTGAAACCATTCGTAACTCCGGGTCCAGCTCGACGTTCATTATATATGCTACGCGACGATCGCTTAGTGGCGAGTCAGAATTGGTGGTCTGGCGGGCGGACGCCCCCTGGAAGCAAAAGGCAACAACGAAAATAGGAATGGTTATTTTGAGCATGGCAAGGACGCGTGTGGTCTCGCGTCGATAAGCGGTCGTGAGAAGTGTCTAAGATTGACCCAACCATTCACCAAGTTAGGCGATATTGAATTAAAGGAATTCATTAACCTCTCGTATGCCAGGGCAAAATTACATCGAGATCTGCGAGGTAGGTCCCCGTGACGGATTTCAGTTTGAAGACAAGCCGATCCCGACCGCGAAAAAGCTTGAAATCATACGTGGACTGGTTGCGGCTGGTCTACCCCGTATCCAGGTGACGTCCTTCGTTCATCCTGAAAAAGTACCACAAATGGCCGACGCTGAAGACGTTATTGCCTCATTGTCAGTCGAAGATACTGAAGAGCCGTCGCCCACCAGGAGTGTTATTTTTTCTGGACTCTGTCTGAATATGAAAGGCGTTCTGAGAGCCGCAGAGACGGGTCTGAAAGACCTCGATTTATCGATCGCTACGAACGAATCACACGGTCTGGACAATGCCTCCATGACGGTCGAACAGGGTGTTATCAGGGCGGTAGAAATGGTCACAGAGGCGCACAAATTGGGGCTCCGCGTTCAGCTTGGATTGCAGACGGTTTTTGGATACGGATACCCAGGGGACACGAGCCTGGACGAGGTAATACTTATCGCAGAAAAATTCTCAAATATGAATGTGGATTCTATTTCTATTGCGGATACAACCGGAATGGCGAATCCGAAAATGATACGAGAGCGTGTTTCTGCCGTTAAAAACGCCATAGGCGAAACACCTCTGGTTTTGCATCTTCACGACACGAGAGGCCTGGGGCTTGCAAACGTGGTCGCAGCCTGGGAATCCGGTGTAAGTCGATTTGATACGTCGCTCGGTGGTCTCGGCGGATGCCCATTCATCAAGGGAGCGACGGGTAACGTGCCAACCGAGGATGTAGTGTATCTATTTGAGGAATTAGGCCTGGAAACGGGGATCGATAACACGCTCGTAGCCGAATGCTCTAGGGCTCTATCGGACCACCTCGGGCGCAACCTGTCGGGAAAAATGTATCGACTGGTTTGATTATTTCGAGTGAACTAACGTGATGAGGACAGCCTGGACCCCGCAATTGTACGATTAAGTTCGATTCTGGTACGACTAAGACTGTGTGGATTTCTGTTGTTAATGATTTTTTAATCGTTTTATCGGTTATACTGTTAATTCAGAATACTGCGAACAATTAATTATCAGTGCAAAGAGAGAAAATGGCTAAAGGAACAGTAAAGTGGTTTAATGCAGACAAAGGGTTTGGTTTTATTACTCCAGAGGATGGAGGGAAAGACCTTTTTGTGCACCACTCGGAAATTCAGGCAGGTGGCGGATTTGCTACGCTTGATGACGGTCAGGAAGTAGAATTCGAAATTGGTCAAGGCCAGAAAGGACCGTGTGCCAATAATGTAGTACCGGTTTAGTTTCGCAGGGTTACGGGCTTAAGTAGCGGTACAATACGCGCAAAGGTTACGCTCGTTTTGCCGTGTGTGGTAGATGGTGCAATAGAGCACCAAGACCCCTCAGTGCTTTGTCGACACCTTATTCCGTCGGAATTGGGATGTCGACAACAGTCAGACAGGAGAAGTGCGTCCACTGGTCGTTGTGTTGGATTGAAGATCGGGACCTCTGACAGGTCGTCTCACCAAAACGTCTGGTCAGCAATCGGTGAATAGGAGTTCTCCCGCTCTGCGAATCGTACATGTGGCAGAAAATCCGTGCCACCGTGTACCAATCTGAACCTCGTACTGAACGGTTTCACCGTCTTCCTCGACTACGAATACGTGTGTAGCTCCGAGAATCGATCTTTTTGATGAGACGACTTCGCCGTCGTAGCGAACCTCTTCCAAACCGGTAAGAGTCGATCCAGGAGCTTCGATTTTGTGGCCGTTATGTATAACCGTCTTCATGAAAGGGAGATCGGCTAAAGCCGCCCTCACATAAAACTTACCCAAGTCCATCTCGCAGGCGCCATAGCTGCTCAGACAGAATCTGCGTAGGCCTCGACTGATTGGCAAGAGCAAACGAGGTTTCGGTCGCCGGCCGCATCGTCGACTCTTCTAACGGACGGCCAGAATTTGTGGTCTCGCGTCCATGGAGCTGGAAACGCGGCCTGTTCTCTGGTGTACTGCTGCCCCCATTCGTTTGCGGTGACCATTCCCGCCGTATGTGGGGCGTTTGCTAACAGACTATCTTCACCCTTGATGAGGCCAACCTCTACTTCCTGAATTTCAGACCGGATGGAAATCATCGCATCACAAAAGCGATCCAGCTCATCTTTGGATTCGCTTTCGGTTGGTTCGATCATCATAGTTCCTACCACGGGCCATGACATCGTAGGTGCGTGAAATCCGTAATCCATGAGCCGTTTCGCGACGTCGACTTCCGTTAAACTGGTCTCACTTCTAAGGTGCCGAAGATCCAGGATGAATTCGTGGGCGACCCGACCGTTGGCCCCCTTGTAGAGGATTTCGTAGTGCGACGAGAGCCTTTCGGCCATGTAATTCGCGTTCAGTATCGCGATTTCGGTGGATCGTCGAAGTCCGGCTGAACCGAGCATCGCGATGTACGCCCAGGATATCGGCAACACGCCCGCGCTTCCGAATGGAGCCGACGCGACCGGCCCAATCGCCTCAGGCGAACTGTTCACAGTGACCAATGGATGTCCTGGGAGGTATTTGGTCAGGTGCTCGGCCACACAAATCGGTCCGACACCGGGTCCGCCCCCGCCGTGCGGGATAGCAAAGGTCTTGTGGAGGTTCAGGTGACACACATCTGCACCTACATCGCCGGGTTGGCAGTATCCCATCTGGGCATTCATGTTGGCGCCATCCAGATAGACCTGGCCCCCATTCTCGTGTATGAGGTCACAAATGTCTCGAATTCCAATTTCGAAAACACCATGCGTTGATGGATACGTGAGCATGATCGCGGCCAATCGGTCCGCATTTTCGTTGACTTTCGCTCGTAATTCGTCGGTGTCAATATTGCCTAGATCATCGCATCCCACGACGACAACCTCCATCCCCGCCATGACGGCGCTGGCCGGATTCGTTCCGTGAGCTGAGCTTGGAATCAGGCATACCCTGCGGTCAGAGTCGCCGCGATCCATGTGGTACGCCCGGATTATCAGCAGTCCCGCATATTCTCCTGACGCACCGCTGTTCGGTTGCAGAGACGTCGCGGCAAAACCGGTGATCGCCGCCAGCCAGTCCTCGAGTTCCCCGATCATCTTTCGGTATCCCGAGACTTGATCGTCTGGGACGAATGGATGAATCTGACTAAACGACGACCATGTTATCGGGATCAACTCTGCGGCGGCGTTCAATTTCATCGTGCAGGATCCGAGGGGAATCATGCTTGTTGTGAGCGACAAATCCTTGGAGGCAAGCCAATGCATGTAACGAGTCAGCTTTGTCTCGGAATGATGATCGTGAAAGACCGGGTGAGTAAGAAATTCCGAGGTTCGACTCAAGGACGGATCGATGGCCCCTAGTTGATCGGATGCTAACTCGGTCGTGATCCAGTTCGTATCGCCATCCGACGTATCGTCGACGTCAAATGCATCCTGTAAATTCTCGAGATCTCTGACCGAGACCGCCTGGTCGAGTGACACCCCAATCGAACCGTCCTCAAAATAACGGAGATTGATCTCACGGTCGAGCGCTCTTTTTTGAATGATCGACTGGGCGTTCTCGTCCGTGTCGATGCGAATTGTATCGAAATAGTTCGAATGCCGGATCGAGTAGCCCAACGATGAAAGGCGGTTTGCAAATCGCCGGGTCAAGAGGTGAACGCGTTCAGCAATTTGTCGAAGCCCATCTGGCCCATGGTATACGGCGTACATACTGGCCATGATAGCCAGAAGGACCTGGGCCGTACAGATGTTCGAGGTCGCTTTGTCGCGTCGAATGTGCTGTTCACGCGTCTGAAGCGCCATGCGGAAAGCGCGATTCCCATCTGTGTCATTAGTCACGCCAATAATCCTGCCGGGCGTTTGACGCTTGAATCGATCTGTGCATGCAAAATATGCGGCGTGCGGACCGCCGAATCCCATCGGAACGCCGAATCGCTGTGTCGATCCGATCGCCACATCGGCTCCGAATTCTGCGGGAGGTCGAAGAAGTGTTAAGCTTAACAAATCCGCTGCCACTACGACAGATATGTCCTCCGTGTGCGCCTCCTGGCACAGCGTAGTGTAATCACAAATATTTCCGTCCGACGCGGGATACTGTACGAGAATTCCAAAAACGGTGTCATCAAGAACGAACTCGTTGTGCGGCTGAACCACAATCTCGATGTCGATGGGTTCTGCCCTCGTACGTACGACCTCAATGGTCTGGGGATGTGCATCGGACGCAACCAGGAATCGATTGCCCCGCCGGCGAGCTTTCCTGTTGAGCATCGTCATGGCCTCTGCGGCCGCAGTCCCCTCGTCCAGGAGCGATGCATTTGCAATCTCCAAACCAGTCAGGTCTACAATGACCGTCTGAAAATTCAAAAGGGCTTCGAGCCGACCCTGCGAGATTTCGGCTTGATACGGCGTGTACTGGGTGTACCACGAGGCGTTTTCGAGAACACCCCTGCGAATCGCTGGGGGGGTGATCGTGCCGTAATAGCCCATCCCGATATAGGATCGAAAGACGCGATTGGCGTTGGCGTGTGCAGCCAATCCATCCAGTAGCTCTGTTTCTGTGAGGGCATCCGGAAGATCCAGGTTACCGACCATCCGAATTTTTGCTGGAATAGTCTCATCTATGAGTTCGTCGACCGTGTTCAGACCCAGCACTTCCAACATCTCGGCAACCTGAGACGTGGACGGACCGATGTGCCGATTCTCAAATCGATCTGAATGTAGGTGGCTCGCGTCCATGCGATTAGTAACCAATTAACCAAGAGATGAGTGACTATTCAAGAATCCACAGTACGCCCCAGGCGGCCAAATGTACGACCGGTTCGTTCAATTTTAATTGAATCCGTTTCGAATAAAAGCCAGGATGATTTACTCGGTATCTTGGTCGGTTGCTGTCAGGGACCGAAGCGCTTCACTGGCCGCCAATTGCTCCGCATCCTTCTTGTTCTTAGCCGTTCCTTCCCCCAACATTCGATCTGTTAGGAATACCTCAACGGTGAATATCTTGTCGTGACTGGGACCGGATTCCGCCTTCACTCGATACGTGGGTTGCGACCACGCCCGAGCCTGCGCGTACTCCAGAAGATGACTTTTATAATTGTCTTTCTGGTTCGCCAGATCCAACAAATTCACCCGGCCGAGTACCGTACGCTCAATAAATACTCTCGCAGCATCCATTCCAAGATCGAGGTAAATCGCGCCGATGATGGCCTCGAATGCGTCTGAAAGGATACTCTCGCTGGTTCTTCCAGTTGTTGACGCGATGGCCTCGCTCATCAGGATGATTTCACCGAGGTTGAGGAAGGACGCGCTGGCGGCCAGCGCTTTTTTATTCACCAGTTTCGCCCGAAGTCTCGTTAGAAAACCTTCGTCCCGATCGTGAAATTTTCTGAAGATGTGCTCAGCGACCACCATTCCCAGAATGGAATCACCCAGATATTCCAGTCGCTCATTGGACTCGCGGATAGCCTGAGGGTCTGTCCTTAGCAGGGATCTGTGTGTCAATGCACGTTCATACAGAGACAGGTCGGAAATCGTATGCCCTGTAAGTCTCTCGACGGCAGCCCTGTCCAGGTCGCCAGAAAGAACAGGCTTTGGTTTTCTAGTAAAGCGAAGAAAAGGCCTTCGAATCACGAAATGGAGAAGCTGAGAGATTTCTGCGTCGCGCTTGTAAGATAGTACGTTTTCCTGATCTCGAAAATCTAAATCAACTCACCTTGCTGGTGTTTCCAAAATCGTTGGAAATAGCGATTCCACGTAAGATAATAATGCTCGGCTCGATACGGCCACATCACTGTACGTACAAATTCCCAGCTTGACGTCCGGAAAATCGTCAAGAACACGGGGGCTGCCGAGCGCGGCCAAAATAACCGGGCACTGCCTCGATATAGCACGAATGAACTGCTTCTGATCCGGGAGTAAGTCGAATCGATGCCACGCCGCAGGTTTCACGACTGCTACGATCAGCACGGATCCGAATCGATCTGCGTGGTCGACTAATTCGGCCAGGTGCTTTTGTGGCGCATCTGGTAAAATTTCTTCAAATTCCACGTTGTCAAACTTCGTCCGGACGAATTCTTCGAACGAAGCGGCGGTAGGATCCGAGTAGGTGACGTAGGGGCGAACCAGAAGCACGAGCAAGCCGTCTCGGTCCAGTTCTTCGCGCGAACCAGATATGGCTTCTGTCGAGCCTTTCAAAACTCGCACGGCATCACGAGCGATTTCGTAGGCTACCCGTTCGTGATCTGCACTACCGACGAGCGATCGTTTTCCAGCATTAGACGGGTGAAGGAAAAAATTCTCTCCGTATCTGTCTAAAAGCCTTGTTTTCAAGGCCCAAATCCTGGCGACCGATTCGTCGATACGTTTTTCAGTCAAAAGTCCTTTTTTTACAGCTTGTACGAGGTTTTGAACGGTCATCTCCGGGTAAGCAACATCGAGCAGAATATCTACTCCGGCCATCAGCATGTTCGCCGCCCAAGCCGGGTCTTCTTCTACTGAACCGACTCCCTCCATCAACAGGCTGTCGGTGACGATCACGCCTTCGAAACCGATCTCATTTCGCAGCAATTGGGTGAGTATTGGTTTGGATTGAGTGGCCACGTCCCCGGATGGATCCAGGGCCGGATAGGCCACGTGTGCGGTCATTACCAGATCGACGCCCTGATCCACGGCCGCTTGAAACGGCAAAAGTTCGAGCTCCCGCAACGATCCGAGGGATTTTTCGACGACGGGGATTTGGTCGTGTGAATCTGTACTCGTATCGCCATGGCCCGGGAAATGTTTGGCCGTCGAGAGCAGTCCCTTTTCCTGACAGACCCGAACATAGGTACGCACCCGGTCTGATACCGAGACGACATCTGAGCCGTAGGCTCTAATCGAGATAATCGGATTGTCGGGATTGGAGTGAACATCTGCCACCGGCGAGAAGCTGATATGGATACCACATGCCAGGGCTTCTCGAGCTGCAATCCCCGTGGATCGAGTGAGCGCTTCCGACGGATCATTACCGAGCGCGTCAAAGGAGAACGCATGAGGAAAAACCGTTGCACCTTTCAGTTGCTGGCCGACACCCCTCTCCATATCTGTAGCGATCAACAGGGGAAACCGACTCGTCGACTGAAGTCGGGCCAGCGTGTCAGGCGTTTGGTCGAGGGTTCCATTAAAAAGAACCAGGCCACCGACTGGGCATGCTTCCAGAAGTCGTTCGACCCGCGCCGCGTCGTCCTCAACTGTAATGGACGGCTTCATATTCGATCCAATTCGAGGAAAAAGAAGCTGTGCAGCTTTTTCGAAAAGCGATTCCGGGTACATTTTAGTCGTTCTGATAGAGCCCGTGAGAGCGGATATACTCTTCGACGGTTTTCGGGAGAAGATCCGTCGCATCGGATCCAGTCGAAAAGAGTTCTCGGATTCTTGAACTGGCGATGTCTATGAAGTCACCTTGCAAGCGGAGAATATCTTCTGGAGATGCCTGATCTTCATGAGCTTCTTGATCCGCATGAGCCGCTCGAACCCCCTGATCCCGAGGATAGACGATCATTCGAGCGAACTTCCGGATCGTCTCGGGCTCGCGCCATGAATCGAGTGACGAATAGGCATCTTCGCCCATCAAAAGAAACCAGTCTACGTCTGGGTGGTGGTCTCGGGCGGTTCGCAGCGTGTCGACGGTATACGAGGTCCCGCCACGTTCAATCTCAACATTCCAGACCGAGAAGGACGGATGATTGGCGACAACGAGTTTCGTCATCTCCAACCGGTGTACCGCATCGATCGCTGGAACAAGCATCTTCGTGGGTGAAACGTAATTGGGGATCCATCGGACTTCGTCGAGTTGGAATTGCGTGGCGGCGGCGCTGGCAACGCCCAGGTGACCGATGTGCGGCGGATTGAACGAGCCTCCGAACAGCGCGATTCGATCCCGTTTCACTAGTCTGTTTGCGCGCGCCCGAGTTGGCGCACGGCCTCATCGAATAAAACTTCGGCCTCCTTTATCAGCGGGCTATCCGGGAAGATCTGAATGAGCCTGTCATAATTGTCGATGACCAGCTGAAATCTCTCCGCCTGTCTACTGGTAACGCTTTTTGTACCGTATTCCAGGTAGTTTCTCATCGCACCTACCAAGGCGTCGTCGGCGAGCGAAGAATCGTAATAATTATCAAAAATCATCTCGAACGACATGGCCGCAGCCTCATACCTTCGCAGTCGCTCGTACATCTTTGCGACGTCGAGTTTTTTTCGGGCGAGTTTCTCACGCAATTCGAGAATCCGGGCCTGCGCTTCTAGAACGAGAGGGTGATCTTGATAACGGCTCAGGAATAGTCTGAATTGTTCGATAGCGCGCTCCGTATCGGTTTGATCGAATTCATACGAAGGCGAGCGGTCATAATAAGTGAGGGCTAGCTCGTATTCCGCATCGGCAACCCGCGGATCGCTCCGATAAATCTGAGTAAACCGCGCATACTCATTCGCCGCAAGTAGGTAATCCTTGTTCGCGCGATAGGATCGCGCGAGGTAGAGCTGCGATTCAGACGCCCACTCATGAGTTCGCCCGAAATCGAAGGCGCCCTGGAAAAATAGAATCGCTTGGTCATACTTCTCCTGATCGTATCGGTCTTTTCCTTTTTCATACGCATCTTGCGGCGAATCATAGCGCACGCGCGAAGAGGAGCCACACCCGCTTACCAGAACAATGACTAGGATTCCCAAAAGGGAGAGCAAGGTGGGACCATATACAGAACGCTTAATTAAGGTCAACAAGGTGGTTCGTCGATTCGATGGATTATCAAATTTCAGTGTCTCAGGCCAACAAACGGATCAACGGGTGCTGTTCGTATTTCCTGTTCATCGGTGACCTATTTTTGCCCTCACAAAAAAAACCGGGCGCTAGGGGCGGCCGGCCGGGCAGTGCAAACGATAGGCGTCATCAGCAGTTCCGCGGGAATTATCGGATGAATACCAACTCATCGTCGCGATATCGATGGAAAAACAAGGCTCCATTTACGTTGGTGCCTTGAAATTCGAATCGTGACGCCAGTCCCCGATAGAGCGGCTCACGCCGGATCGCTTCGTCCAGGGGCAACCGTCCATTTCGCATGGCAATGGTCAATAGATAACGAGTTACATCGTAGCCCGTATAGGCAAGGCGCCCTGGCGATTCCGACGAGAGTTGAGCAAATCGTTCTTTAAACTTCTCAACCGTGGAATCAGCTTCAATCAGATAGAAATCATTTGAGTAGGTCGTTGTGTACCTGGAAGCGGCGACCACCATAGGCAAATCGTGCCACGATGAATTTCCAAGAATCCGTGTTTCGGCCCTCAGTCTGTCAAGACTTGCCAGGATGGCTCCAACCGCGGGCTCGGGTTCGATATCTGTTACGGGTATGTACACGGCCTCGACATGCTTCAATGTATCGGCGGTTATCGCTTCCGAGAGCCTGACCCAGGCACTGTTGCCGGACAGAACGGACACCAGATTGATGGTGGCTCCCAATTCAGAGGCCTCCTGAATAAAAGCGTCTGTCAGTCGTTCACTGATGCCCGATTCGTCCACACGGGCAATGACGCCGAGGGAATCCAGTTGAAGGCCGAGTACCGCGAATCGCGCCATCATTCTTCCACGGCTCCTGATCGAAGCATTGGCCTGAAACGCCCACCGATGTCCTGCACTTACGCGTTCATCGGTCGCAAGCGGAGCAACAAAAACGATTTTTTCTCGCTCGGCTGCTTCGGCGGCCGCAATGGCCTGATCACTGAACAACGTACCAATGATAAACCGGACATCTTCTTCTGCCAATTCACGAACTGCTTCGGCGGTGCGTGAGGGAGAACTGTTCGTATCTCTGAAAATCATCTTTATCGGATCTCCTACACCCGATTGATTGATCTCTTCTACCGCCAATCGAATTCCGTTGAATAGGGCCTGGGTCTGCGCGACTTCGTCGTCGTGGAGGGACAAAATGACGCCGATGTCCGTCGTTTTCATCTGAGTCCGATTTGCCGCTTTACGAGCCAACGTCCGGGTTGAACGAGCGTGCGAGCGATACCCGCTGGACGGGTACATCTGCAAGAATGCGTCCAGTTCTTCTTCTGCAACGCTAAAGTCCCTCATCCGAAATGCGCTTTTGGCCATCATGAGTGCAGCGGCAGTCGTATTCCGGTGAAGATCAAATTCTTCAACGACGCTCTGGAAAACGGAACGTGATTCTACATAATTCTCTTCCGTGAACCGATCGAGTCCGATGGCGAAGAGAGAGTCTGCACGCGCGATCGTTGCGACATGGGCGAATCGCGATTGCGAAGCGGCTTTCTGCCCGCCCAACAGGAAGAGGAGTCCCAAAATCCAGATGAACCTGCTGGCTATGTGGCGTGCACTAAATGGCATCGTTCGAACTCGGACACGAAGAGTAGCAACGGTCGCGGATGTATTACTGTCGATCAATCATCATTCCCACTCGATTGTCGCCGGGGGCTTCGAACTAATGTCATACACAGTTCGATTGATCCCGCGAATCTCGTTCACAATACGACCGGACACGTGAGCAAGAAAGTCGTGAGGCAACTGAGCCCAATCTGCGGTCATACCGTCTACACTGGTAACTGCCCTGAGCGCACATACGTTTTCATACGTCCGTTCGTCTCCCATCACTCCGACGGTCTGAATCGGAAGGAGTACACAGAAGGCTTGCCAGACGGAGTCGTACAACTCGTAGGCCTTCAGTTCATCGATAAAAATTTTGTCGGCTCTTTGAAGAATATCCAACGCACTCGGAGTCACCTCTCCAATGATCCGGACGGCCAGACCCGGACCCGGAAAAGGATGCCGTCCAATGATCTCTCTTTGTAGCCCGAGGATCTCTCCGATCGTCCGAACCTCATCCTTGAACAATTCCCGAAACGGCTCAAGAATTTCAAATTCCATCTCCTCGGGTAGGCCCCCGACATTGTGATGGGTCTTGATAGTGGCAGAAGGGCCCTTGAATGAAACACTTTCGATGACATCCGGATAGAGCGTGCCCTGAGCCAGGAATTTTGGCTTCTGCCCCAATTCTACCGCTATTTCAGTCGTGGCGTTTTCGAAAACCTCAATGAATGTTTTTCCAATGATGCGCCGTTTCTGCTCCGGATCGGTAACGCCCCGTAAGCGCTCCAGAAAAAGATCCGTGGCGTCGATGGCTTTTAGTGAGACTTGAAAATGATCTCGAACGGTACTTTGCACCTCTTCCCATTCTCCCAAT
>SMXL01000029.1 GCA_004356385.1 Bacteroidota bacterium | reverse complement strand
TTACGAGATCGAAACCTCGGTCATTTACGCTGGAGCCAGGTGGCGATGGTAATTCATATTCACATCGATTAAACTCGATTCTCGATTATGGCATCCAATAATCCGGATGGTTTTGAGCTCGTGTTTTGGGAAACCCTACGAGAAGGCTTGATGAACAGGGATTCAATTTCCGTGTCAGGCCTCGGCGTGTTTGAAATCATCCACGAGTCGGGACAGCTTGATGTGGATGACGTCGAATCCGGATCCGATGGTTCAGACACCCCCGTATCGGGTGATGGTAGCATTCTGGTTTCTCCACCTCGCGACTTAGTTGTTTTCGAAAGCGAATTCAAGCACGCGGACTGAACATTAACGACCGCTAATCTCCATGTCGGACCTATTTATATCGAATCTCGCCTCAAAACTGTCTCTGGACGAAGCAGAGGTTGGTCGACAGATTGAGAGATTTGTAGACACGCTCATCGAAGAGATCAGGTTAGATAGATCTGTAAATATCTCCGATTTCGGGCGGTTCGAATTCGACGACGACGAGTTGTATTTCACGCCTGATACCATGCTTTCGGAAGCCATCAACTTCCGATATCGCTCACTCACACCCATATCCGTCGCTGTTCCGGGGTCGAAAGAAGCCGTTCTCAAAGCTGCCTCTGAAATTCTGGAAGCAAATTCACGAGACTTAGGGGCCGACGAAATCATGAACGCCGGTCTTCTAGAAGAATCGGCATCTGTGGCCGCAGTTGCCGAAACAGATTCGGTACCCGTATCAGATAGAAGTTCGGTAGAAGGTCAACCGTCAGAAAAGCGAGCGCTCGTGACGACACCCGTTTTTTGGTTGATTCCGATTCTTCTTATTGCCACGGCTCTTGTTCTGATCCTCAAACCCGGGAGCGGGACACCCGATCCTGTCGTGCAGAATGAATCGCGAGTCCCATCAACTACGAGCGAAGACGCCGTCGACGGGCGGACTGCGACTGAACCATCTCAAACGGTGCAATCTTCATTAGACAATCTGTCAACCGACGAATCTTCAATTGACCAGGTACCGACCGGCCAGACGCCGTCCGACCCAGCGCAAGACGACGAGGCGCGAGCCGAATTGCTAACCCCGGATCGGATTCTGGCGGAGCGGGCTCAACCCGAACTCGTGCCTCAAGCATCCGACGGATTTGCTTCGGATTTTGAGCGTTCAGCTTCGGGCTACACGTTGGTTGTAGGAGCTGTATCGTCACTTTCAGATGGTGAAAGCGAGATGCGCCGGTTTTCTGGTCTTTCACTGCCGCTGGCCATATTGGAATACGACACAAACGGTATCACTCGATTTCGTTTGGCCGTTGGCCAGTTCGAGACGGTCGAAGATGCCCAGCTCGCCATGCGAGGTGCGTCGGGACAGCTTCCAGAAGGAACCTGGGTCCGCCGAATACGCTTGCTTAATTAGTACTCAATTCTCACACCTTTTCTCACAACCCGTCTTATACCATTTCTTAGACAATTAGCACACGCACATTATGGCATACCTGCTTATTCAGGAAATCGCGGAAGCCACACAAGATTCTACGGCTGTTCTGGAGACCGATTCGGTCAGTCAACTCGACATCTTGTTCCAGGGTGGTTGGGTTATCGTTCCCATTTTTCTGCTCTCCATTCTCGCCGTCTATCTGCTGATTGATCGGCTACGCACGATTCAGAGAGCTTCCGCCGATCGAAGCGAGATCATGGCGAAAATTCGAGACTTTATCTCCGCTGGAAAGATCGACGCCGCGCAAACCTATTGCGACACCCAGGAAAAACCGATCACTAGAATTTTGAAGCACGGACTTGAGCGACTTGGAAGACCGATCTCAGAAATTCAGGACGCGGTCAACTCTGCTGGGAAACATGAGGCCTTCCTGCTTGAAACTCGCACCGACCTGTTGGCCACGATAGCTGGAATCGCCCCCATGCTAGGATTCCTAGGAACGGTTACTGGCATGATAAAAGCGTTCCAGACGATACAAAGCCTTGAGGGAAATGTGAATCCGAGTGTTCTGGCGGGTGGAATTTGGGAAGCACTGGTTTCGACCGCAGCAGGACTCTCGGTAGGCATACTTGCGTTCTTTTTCTACAATTTCATCCATAACCGGATCAGACTACTCGTAAACGACATGGAGCAATCGGCGACGGAATTTATAGACATGCTTCAGACCCCGGCTCCTACTACCCGTTCTACACACGAAGATTCCTTCTAACCCGAGGGCGCGACTATGTCTATAGATTTTTCAACAGAGAAGAAGCCTCTGACGGATTTTAGCCTGGCAGGTCTGGCCGACATCGTCTTTCTCCTGCTCATTTTCTTTCTACTGACGTCGAGCTTCATTCCGCAGTTTGGTATCCAGGTTAATCTTCCGAAAACCAGCACGTCAGCACCGACGGATGCTCAGTACATAACGGTGGTCATTACGAGCGAGGGAACGTATTACGTCGATCAGAACAAGATCCCTAAAGATCAGCTCTTGACGGTCATTCAGAATTCGTTGAATGGACGAACGAGCCTCGTGCTACGGGCGGATCAAGATGCGACCATAGGACAGTTCGCGGCGGTGGCCAGCATTGCCCGAGCACTCAACTTGAGGGTTCTCATGGCAACCGAGAGAGAAAGCTTCGGATTCTGACCCTGGATTCGTTCTCAATTTCGAGACAGCTTTCTCAGAATCGTGCAGGCGACTTTCCCGCCTCCACGGCGTTAAGAATAAACTGTCGTATATCCTCGTTTGATGTCGCCAGATCCTCTTGACGCAAATACATCATATGCCCGCTTCGGTAGCCCTTGAACACCATTCGATCCTGTAGCCGTCCCGCAGGATCCAAATTCCACATCGTATATTTCGCATTGAAGTAGTCCGTTGCACCATCAAAGTAGCCCGACTGGACCATCAAATGTAAATACGGGTTCTGCGACATGGCCACGCGAAGATTTTCACCGGTATTATCTCCATCTCTGTTCCACGGCGAAACGGGCCCAAACAGGTTGTACTTGAGATCTGTTTTAAATCCAAGAACATCCCGCAGGTAGTGGTTAATGGCGGGCGCGAACGCGTGATTCCAGGCTGACATAGCCGGGTCGAAATCGTAGCGGTCCCCCGCATCTTCGCCGTCTCTCCCTCGATAGCGCGAGTCCAGGCGACCGATCGTGAGTCCCTCGTCCCTCAGTAATTCTTTCCAGAAAAAGGATGTCGGGATATCCAGATTGTGATCCAACACAGAACCGACAGAAAGCCCCGAGTACTGAGAAATACGCCTGGCGACCTCTGCCCTCTTCCCTTCCTCGATCGAGCCACCCCGCACCAGCGCCGGTATTAATTCTTCAATGGTAAAATTCTCAACCTCAGGGAGCAGATCATCCAGGTCTCGACTTTGGAGCTCAGACGCAAGTTTATTGTGATACAAGGCCGCTGCCGCGAAATACGGTAAGCGTAGCCCGGCCCGGACCGGTCCGTCTCTGTCAACACCCAGTCCCGTGGGCGATACCAAAATAACACCGTTCAGATACATCCACTGTTGCCCCTGGAGTGCCCCGGCCAAACCTGACACCCGGGTAGTTCCGTAGCTCTCTCCTATCAGAAACTTTGGGGACGTCCATCGCCCGTGCCTCGAAACAAAATTATCCAGCCACTCAGCGAGATACGCGATGTCTTCGTTCACGCCGAAAAACGTTTCCTTATCGGCGTCACCCACGATTCTTGAAAATCCAGTATTAACAGGATTTATATAGACGATGTCTGCGACATCAATAATGGAATAGGGGTTGTCATGGATTCCGTACGGCTGGACCGGATATCCTTCCGCATCGATATTCAAGGTTTTCGGGCTGGTATATCCCAGATGCATCCACACGGACGCAGAACCAGGGCCACCGTTGAATGAGAATACCAGGGGTCGTGATTCGGAATCCGGCACGTCAGAACGCTGGTAAAACGTATATAGCAGGGAAGCAATCGGCTCACCCTCTTCCCCCCACACGGGTTGCGTACCCACCGTTACCCGGTACGGTACTCGTTGACCGCTAATGGTTACTTCGTCGGAAGACGTAATGGTCGTGTCGACCGGGAGGGCTCGTTCCTGAGCGTAGGTCGCATTGGAAACGAAAATGCAGAGGAAGCCGATAGCAAGAAGAGGAGAAGGTCGCATTTTTCTATCCATGAATAGCGAATGTATAGCGCACCTGAAAGTAGTTGCATATGCCACATCTGGCAAATTGACCTCTTCGATCTTAGCACGAAGGACTCGATTACCTCCGATTAAAAGTGGAATCTGAATCGGCTGACCCGTAAGATCGACTGTTCAAACCCCGTTTTTAGCACCCGCAGAGTTGGAGGAGTACTATGCGCAATCTCGCAGCAGTCGTCATTATTCTCGTTTTGGTCGCGCCGACCTTGGCACAGGAGTCGGTAACGCTCGAAGACTATGAGCGCGCAGAGGGTTTTCTTGGTACCTATACGCGACCCCTTGTCTTCAAAGCGACGGTCAGTCCGAATTGGCTGGACGACGGGAGGATGTGGTACAGGAATTCGACCGCAGAAGGCGCAGAGTTCGTAATCGTTGATCCTTCCAACGGATCGCGAGTCCGAGCATTTGATCACGCTCGTTTAGCGAGCGCTCTTTCATCCGAGGAAGCGTCGTATGGAGCGCTCGAGCTTCCCTTTACGTCGTTCGAATTCTTACCCGGTGGTCGATTGATATCATTCGATACTCCGGGAAAAAGCTACTCCTGTGACCTCCAGAATTACGAATGCTCCTGGGAAGAGAACGAGATTACCGATACCAGTGCTGAATCCCCCTTTCCCCGGTTTCGTCGCGGTCGGAGTCGAGTTCTGTCACCAGACGGAAAGTTGGCCGCCTTTATTCGTGATTTCAATCTCTGGGTGCGAGACGTTGATTCGAAAGACGAAACACAACTCACATTCGACGGCGAAGAAGAATTTGGCTACGCAACGAACAATGCCGGATGGACGAAGGGACCTGGGCCCGTTGTTCTCTGGTCGCCAGACTCGAAGAAGATTGCGACATTCCAGCACGACGCCCGCGGGGTTGGTGAAATGTATATGGTCTCCACCAAGTCCGGCCACCCCGAGCTGTCACAGTGGAAGTATCCCCTGCCAGGCGATAGCCTCATTTTCCGAATCAGCCGAGTGGTCATCCATCTCGACGGTGCCCGTATGGTTCGGTTGAACATGCCACCCGATCAGCATCGAAGCACGACAACGGACCATATCGCCGGTCGAGGCGGCGAGTTTCTGGATGTGAGGTGGAGTCATGATTCGAACCAGCTCGCGTTCGTATCCAGCTCCCGCGATCACAAAGAAGCCATTCTCCGCATCGCAGATCCTGAAACGGGCAGCGTGCGGGACGTCATGAAAGAAATACAGAGTACTTATTTCGAGTCCGGTGACGGCTTCTCAAACTGGCATTATTTGTCCGAGTATGACGAAGTACTCTGGTTCTCCGAACGGGATAATTGGGGTCACTTGTACCTCTACGACATGAATACGGGAGAAATCAAAAACAGGATTACCGAAGGCGAATGGGCCGTCTTACAGGTCCGTCATGTCGATCGGGAACGGCGAAAGATATACTTCACGGCAGGAGGCAGGGAATCCGGAGATCCCTATTACATCCACTATTACAGTGTAAACCTGGACGGTTCAAATCTCACACTTCTGACGCCCGAGGATGCAAACCACGTAGTCAACTTCTCTCCTGACTACAGCTATTTCGTTGACAGCTATTCGACGCCCGTAGAACCACCGGTCACGGTGCTTCGAGATATCGACGGGAATCTGGTATTGACCCTCGAAGAAGCAGACATTTCGCAGTTAATCGCTTCAGGTTGGCAACCACCGGTTCAGATCAAAACGAAAGCCCGGGACGGAGTAACGAATATCTACGGTCTGATGTACAAGCCTTCTCATTTTGATCCGAATAAAAAATACCCGGTCCTCAATCCGCTCTACCCTGGCCCGCAATCGGGAAGTGTCGGAGGTCGCAGTTTCTCTCCGTCGCGAAGCGACAAGCAGGCGGTCGCCGAGCTCGGTTTCATCGTGATCGAAGTCGACGCCATGGGCACGCCGGGGCGCTCCAAGTCCTTCCACGATGCCTACTATGGAAACATGGGCGATAACGGACTCCCTGATCAAGTGGAGGCCATCAAACAGCTCGGTGCTCTAAACCCATGGATGGATATGGATCGGATTGGCATATACGGGGGCTCAGGGGGTGGATTTGCCTCGACTGGCGGCATCCTTCGTTATCCGGATTTCTACAAAGTGGCCGTATCCGGTTCGGGGAACCACGACAATGCCACATATGAAGATGACTGGGGCGAGAAGTGGCAGGGCATGCTTCTGGTAAATGAAGACGGCACGACCACCTATGACAATCAGGCGAATCATCTTATAGCGGATAACCT
>SMXL01000028.1 GCA_004356385.1 Bacteroidota bacterium | reverse complement strand
GGAATCCTTCGCGCATCGATTAACTGGTTACGTTCGGATCACCGGCAAATCGATTCGATATATTCTGAGGAGTCGGGAGAAACGGACGTATTGTCTCAGCGATTTCAACAGCATCTTTTTTCGACAGGTATAGAACTGGAAATGCCGTTTCGGGATGACTGGGGATTTTCTGTCGGCGCGAGTCTGGATGGGAACGCCACTCCCCGAACAGGCAACAAGCCGGCCCGGTCGAAGGAGACAGCTCTCGGCGTGACCGGCAGTTTGAGATACGATTTGGCTGAACATCGACGGTTCCGAATATCGATCGGAAGGAAGGTTCGGTTTCCCACAATGCGTGAGCTGTTTGGCGAAGCGCTTCGCCGGTTCGAACTGAACCCAAATCTGAAACCCGAGACCTCGATTCAGGGAGAAGCCGCCTTTGAGGTCCAAGGAGCAAGCGTATCGGGTGAAATCGTTGCGTTCTACCGCCGAACGTTCGACACCATCGATCAGATGGTTGTTGACGTAGACGGCGAAAGACGGAGAAAGAGAATTAACCTGGATGGATCTCGTGTGCGGGGGGTCGAAGTAGCCGGTTCGATCCGAATCCTGGAGAACCTGACCGCGGATGGCCACGTGAGCTGGATGGATCCGGTCGCCTTCGTGAATGATCGCACGCAGAAACTCAATGAAAAGCCGGAGCTGCTGGGATCGCTCACGCTGAATTGGATTACGCGATGGGGGGGATCCGCCCAGGCCAATGTCAGGCAGGTCGGGCAGGCTTATGCACTCGACCAGGACAATACTCAAGTGGCCTTGCCCTCATCGACAGTTCTGAACCTTCGGGTCGCCCTTCGGCGGTATTTTCAAACCGGTGGTATATTCATTGAAATTTATGGAGGCTTAAACAACGTGACCGATGAGGTGGCCTTGCCGCAGCTCGGTCTGCCGGGTCGCGGTCGAGAAATGCGAGTCGGTGCCAGTCTCTCCTTCTAAGGACGGTCATGCTTACGTGGAGAAAGAAGCATTTCGGCTTACGGAAGCGTAGCCTTTACGGTATGACTCGAAGCGACGGGTGAATCGCAAAAATACTTCTTTGCGGTCTCCCAGGTTGTTCGAAAGAGCTCGCTCTCACGGTACGCATCAAGCGCCTCGACTGAATCCCATAGACTGTACGTTGTCATCACATGGGGCTGATCGACGTCCTGCCAAAGTTCAAGGTGATTGCACCCTGAAACTGCCCGTATCAGGTCGCTTGAATCATGGAACAGCGACAAAAAAGATGTCACGTCGCTTTCATGAAAGGACATGCGTACGATTCGAACGAGCATATGCGAATTCGTTTAATGGAGCTTACTGGAGGACTGGCGGAGTTCGAGGCACAATTTCTCCGATTCTATTTCGGCTTGTTGCGCAAAATCGTCCCCGCTGGACGCGTACAGAATCTGGCGACTGCTGTTGATCAAAACCGGGCCTGAACCGGCGACATCCATTACGGAGGCCGCATTTCCTCCCTGGGCTCCAATTCCAGGAATTAGAAAAGGAACGTCGGGATGCGCGACCCTTAATTTGCCCATTGCGTCAAGGTCAGTGGCACCGACCACAAAACCGATCGTTCCCGGGAGATCCGCGGCCCATTCTACGGCTCGTCCGGCTACGACCTGATAGAGGGGATCTTCGCCGACCATCAACGTCTGAAACTCGTTTCCACCTGGATTGGAGGTTCGGATAAGCAGAAACACGCCTTTGTCCCCGTATTCCAAAAAAGGACGAACCGAATCGCCGCCCATGTAGGGGGAGATCGTAATGCCATCAAATTCCAGGTCTTCGAAAAAGGCCTTGGCATAAAACCGAGCTGTATTTCCAATGTCGCCCCGTTTGGCGTCGGCAATCGTGAGGACGTTTTCAGGTACAGCTGACAGTGCATCTCGCAGGACTCGAAATCCGTCGGCGCCGAGGGCTTCAAAAAAGGCGATGTTGAATTTGAAGGCTGAGGCAAATGAAGATGTGGCATGAATGATGCTCTCCGTAAACTGGAGAACGGCATCGGCGACAGACGCGGTAGACAGGAGTCCAGGAGGCATTTTCGCCGGATCGGGATCCAAACCAACACTAAGATTGGACTGTTTTGAGGATTGGATCCGCTGAAGTCGCGCGAGGAACGATTCCATCACAGTTTTTTGATTCTGCGGTTTTTTGGCGCTTTTGTGACACAAATTCTGGCCGAATATAGCCAATATGCAGAGGGTCCAATCAACTGGACCACGTTCGCTCTATTTATCACAGAATATGCATCATTGGAGGTGGAACTCTCGAATACGGTAACCATACAGCACGGTGGTACCCATGAAAGACGTCAGGGAGAGAATTCAGGTCAACTAGAAATGAAATCAGGTGATGATGCATGAGTCTCGGTAATCTAAATCTCAAGAATATTTCTGCTCAAGATCAGAAGATGATTCTTGAAATAGATAAGATGATCGGGCCGGAACCGGATGAAATGGGCTTCGCTAAAAACCTGTTTTGGGGTCGCTTTCAGGATGAAGCGATGTTCCCGTATCCGATACAAAGCGTCGAAGAGAGCGCTCGATGCGATACCCTCTTAGTAGAACTCGAGGCCTATCTGAAGAACGAACACCCGTCCGTGCAGATTGATCAGGACGAGCAGATTCCGGAATGGTGTATCAAGCGCCTTTTTGAGATCGGCGTAATGGGAATGACCGTGCCAGAGGAATTCAGTGGCCTTGGACTCGGTATCACCAGTTATAACAGGGCGTTGGAAATGATCGGTCGCTATTGCGGATCCACCGCAGTGATGGTCTCGGCGCACCAATCGATTGGGTGCAAAGCGATCATGCTTTTTGGTACGGACAAACAAAAGAAATATTACTTGCCCAAGGTGGCACGAGAATATCTCTCAGCATTCTGTTTGTCTGAGCCCAATGTTGGATCGGATGCCGCTGGACAAGAAACGCGCTGCGTACTGTCCGATGACGGCAAGTACTTTATTTTGAACGGCGAAAAAAAATGGAGTACATCGGGATCCGACAGTGGGATTTTCACGGTGATGGCAAAGCAACTGATTCGAAGCGAAAAAACGGGCCAGGAGAAAGACGCTGTTACAGCGCTCATTTGTATGCCGGATACACCTGGCGTCGAGATCTTCGAAAAAAATAGAAGTAAGACGGGTATTCGAGGTACGTGGCAAGCCAGAATTCGATTCACAGACGTACGAATTCCAAGGGAGAATGTGCTTCACGAAGAAGGTCGCGGCCTACAGGTCGCTCTAACTTGTTTGAACTACGGACGATGCACGTTATCAGCGGGTGTCACGGGTGGGGCCAAGCAGGCCATGGACCAGAGTGTAAAATGGGTTCAAACCAGGTATCAGTTTGACCGTCCGCTCGCTGAATTCGAGTTGGTCCAGCAACGTATTGCCAGGATGGCTGCTTTCACGTTTGCCATGGATGCGACCCTGTATTTAATGACCGGGATGCTGGATCGGGGAGAGGTCGACATCATGGTCGAGACTGCTATTACAAAAGTATTGTGTTCCGAACTCGGATGGGAAGTGATTGACGATGCACTCGAGATTATGGGTGGAGAGGGATACATGACTGAAAATGAGCTGGAGCGTATATGGAGGGACAATCGTATCCACCGAATCGTTGAAGGTTCAAACGAGGTTATGCAACCCTTCATCTTTGCGTACGGCGGTAAGCAGTTGGCGGAACAGATGATCGGCATTCAGGATGCCCTCGCCTGGAACAAGGAAAGTGATCTTTCGACCAACCTACGTCGGCTCTCGAAAAACTTATCGAATCCCAAGATATTCAAAAGAGCGGTCCATCTAGGGGCGCAGCTGTTCGCGGGATACAAACCACCCGCACCTGAGATACCATCTGCACATTCACAGCTGGCCGAGTATGCGGCTCGACTTTCCGGTCTGATCCGAAAACATTCGCATATGTTCAAACTTGCCAGCAAGTGGCATAGAGATCAGATTGTGACTCGGCAAGTGACACAAGCGCGCCTGGCGAACAGTGCAATTTATTTGTTTGCTCTGAGCGCTAGTCTGTCGCGAATGGATCAGCTGATTCGGTCGGGAAATCACAATCTCGAGACCGAACGCGATCGAGCGGCTTTCGAGCACGCATTCGATCTGTTGGAGATGAGGATATCTTCGAATCTGGATGAGCTCAGAAAAAATGCCGATGAGAGCATGCGGAAAGCTGCAGCCGCCGCGCGGAGCCACAACGATTCGCTACCGAACGAGGACTTCTATATCCACGAAGCTTCGCCGAGTGCGAAAGGGACCGGGAAAGTCGTCAAATCAGATCATATCAGGCAGTTTCCCGGAGATTCCGTAGTTCAGTCGTCAGGCGACGGTCACATGAAAAACGTGGCTCTTCCCGCGGACGGGAAATCGATCGGACGGAAGAGAACGTCGAAAAAAGACCTGGACTAGGACGGGCGTATTGCTTTCTAAAAGATGCTTCCGGTTTCCAGGCTCTATCTGAGAATAGTCATCGACTTCGAAACGGTATAGCCGTCTGTACGAAGCTGGTAGATGTAAAGACCGCTCGAAAGTTGGCCCGCGTCGAAACGGAAATAATGGTCCCCGGACGGAATTACCGAATCGATCAATCTCGAAACCAGGCGCCCCGAAACGTCATAGACATCGAGTGTCACCGGCAGAGATCTCTTTAGTGAAAACGAGATGGTTGTCGATGGGTTGAACGGATTCGGATAATTTTGACTGAGTGTGATGGAAGATGGAATCGAGGGATTATCGACATTGACCCCGGTTGGATTTTCCACCAGTGAGATCTGGGGGAATTCTCCTCCAAAGATCTGATTCACATCTGCTGGATCAAGGCCGAACCAGTCCAGGAGAATGCTGGAATAAACGGATCTGAAATCCGTGTTGAATTTCATGTTCGATGCGTTGTCCAGGTCGTCGAGCGCCGGTTGAGCCCCGTACATCCCACCGTTTACACCGGCTCCAAACAGGAACATCGGTGCGGCCGTACCATGATCTGTTCCTGCCGAACCGTTTTGGCCGACTCTTCTGCCGAATTCTGAAAAGGTCATCACCAGCACTTCCTCCTCCAGTCCACCCGCCGTGATATCCGCCCGGAACGCAGAAACGGCCTCCGCGATATACGTTAGTAATTGAGAGTGGCGAGAAAGTTGATTGGCATGGGTGTCAAATCCGACGATACTGACGTGATAGATACTCGTCCCCAGGCCGCCCTTGATGAGTTGAGCCACGATGGAAAGGTTAGTCGCCAGTGGACTGTTGGATGGATACTCGACCTCGTTGCTTCCAGACTCCGAAGCATCCTGAATGGAGGAGGCGTACCGGAATGAGTTGTTCGCCACCTTCCTCATGAATGTGATTTCATCTCCCTGGATGGTATTCGGGATGTTCTCTTCATCGTAAAATTTTCCCGTTTCAGCGATTCGATCAAAAAGATCAACGCTGAAAAGGGACATTCCCATATTCGAAACGGGCCCCTGAAGGAGAAGCGCTGATGTATTCCCGATTTGAACGGCAAGCGGTGCCGACGGGGGCGATTCCTCAAAATTTGGATGGGCGGTGTGCAGGTGACGTCCAGACCATCCGGTACCGACTACCGCTCCTGATTCGTCACCGGTTAGCCATACATCCGTCGACCGAAAATGTGACAGGTTCGGATCCGGATATCCAACTCCCTGAACAATTGCCATGTCTCCGTCACCGAAGACTGACTCGAGTGCAGCCAATGACGGATGAAATCCGAGCTCATTGGTCAGTGGCAATGTCGAATTTGCCGGGATAGCAATCCCCGGTCTCAAGTTGTAATAGATATCGTTATTGATCGGAACAAGTGTATTCAGGCCATCATTCCCGCCTCTCAGCTGAACCATTACGAGAACCCGGTTCGTGCCAAGTTTAGCGAGCTTGGATAAAAGCGAAGACCCACCAAACGCCTGGACCGGCGTTCCTGCCAGCGATACGGATGCTCCGGCGGTAACCATACCAATTCCTTTCATGAACTGGCGTCTGGACCAATTCTCGTGGTCAGCCTCGTGCGCGCATCCGTCAGCAAGACGCTCTCCCAATCGGGTATTCTCTGGATGTTGTGTACACATATTCTGTCTGCCGTTTGTCAGCTTTCGAGCCTGAATTACATCAGTTGGTAATCTGGATATTGTATGAGGTGATGTACATAGCCGAGCAACCGTTCGTTTGAGCCAGGGTTGTACAAAAACCACTCGTACCAGGGGGCTCCTCCTAAAAAGATCTTTGCCAGATTCCGAACGTGGGCAGGGCCATTCAGAATCGCAGAGGGAACCGGGAACGAATCCAGGTCACCACCAAAATCCTCTT
>SMXL01000003.1 GCA_004356385.1 Bacteroidota bacterium | reverse complement strand
TATACCATGTGGGTTCCACCGAATCGATCAAATGACCGGTGGATGGCAGAATTCCGATCTCATTATCATCGCCGCCCGACCGTCCATGGGCAAAACCGCTTTCGCTCTGGCGGCAGCCAGAAATGCGGCTCTGAACCCGGAAAACCCGACCGGCGTCGCCTTCTTCTCGCTGGAGATGAGTGCGCAGCAACTCGCCCAGCGCCTTCTTACGTCCGAGGCTCGAGTGGACGCTCAGCGCGCTCGAACGGGTCGCCTCAAGGACGATGATTGGCCTCATCTGGCCCGCGCGGCCGGTCGACTCTCCGCAGCTCCAATTTACATAGACGATACTCCCGGTCTGACCATCCTCGAACTCCGGGCAAAGTGTCGGAGGCTGAAAGCCGAACACGATATCGGGCTGGTCATCCTGGATTACATGCAGCTTATGCACGGAACGCTTTCCAATAAGAATGCCAATCGCGAACAGGAAATCGCACACATTTCGCGCTCGCTCAAGTCGCTCGCAAAGGAACTCGACGTCCCGGTCATCGCGCTATCTCAGCTAAGCCGGGCTGTTGAAACTCGCGGCGGAGACAAACGCCCGATGCTCTCCGACCTTCGAGAGTCAGGATCGATCGAGCAGGATGCAGATGTCGTATGCTTCATCTATAGAGCAGAGCGATATGGAATTATGGTAGATGACAACGGCAATTCAACAGAAGGTCTGGCCGAAGTTTTAATCGGAAAACAGAGAAATGGCCCTACCGGCGACGTCACACTCGCGTTCATCGATCAGTATGCCAGGTTCGAAAACCTGACGACGTACTTCGCTCCCAGCGACTACCAGGTCGAGGGCGGCGGCGACTCTGATGACGTGGCCACATCTGAAAAACCCC
This sequence comes from Bacteroidota bacterium, assembly GCA_004356385.1. The sequence continues at coordinate 19,084 of SMXL01000003.1, read as the reverse complement.
CGTCGGGAGACGCTCCGTTCTAGGCTCCTTTAGCTGAATCTTTTCTTCCAAGGTCGGGTTAGGGAGTGGCTTTCAAAATTCGTCAAATTATTTGTAGATGATCGACCCAAAATCGTTATATCGAAAAATGGACCAGCTCTTCGGCGAAATCGCTGAGGATCCCCACGACAAGGCATTCCTCCCCGGTATTCTAAAAGTTCTCCAGGAGACTTTTGGCGATGAGTTGAACATCGGGTGCGGTCATCTCTTCGAAGAGCAGGGCGACCATTGGGTTCTTCGGGCCCACGTAGGGGAGAAGGCAACACTGGATGCGACGTTTCCGGTCGATTCCGTCACGACAGAGCTTCTGAACGTTCACGGCGGGTACATTTTTGACAACCCGGATGAAAGCCCTGAGCTCTACGCGGAGAGAAAAACGGAAAATGCGACCCCCGTTGCATTCGTCGTCTCATTTCACCCTGTGCAGCGATGGATATTTGTTTACTGCCTGCTACCGGGTTGGAATCGGGAAGAAATTGCTTTCATGTTGAACGCTGTTCGCTCAGCACTGAACAATCGATTGCGATCCGAAGTCGCGCTCAGCGACCTGGAGAAAGCGGCTGAAATTCAGAGGAGTCTGATCCCGGCAAGGCCCCCGTCCTTTCCGGGCTTCGATATTGCCGCCCGCATGAAGCCCGCTGAAGCCGCCGGCGGGGATTTCTACGATTTCATCTCCATGACGGATGACATCATGGGCGTGGTTGTCGGCGACGCCAGCGGTCACGGATTGCCGGCCGCACTCCTCGTCCGGGATGTGATCATGGGTCTTCGAATGGGGATGGGGACGCACCTTCGGATGCTCTACACGATGAAAAAACTCAACCGCGAGATTCACCGCACGACGTACTCCACGCGGTTTATCTCCGTTCTTTACACCGAACTGGAAAAAAACGGAAATCTACTATACGCCAACGCGGGGCATGTACCGGGCCTCATCATCAACGGAGAAAAGGTACAGCAGCTCGAGCCGACAGGGATGATTCTAGGACCGATCGCCGATGTTTCTCTCGATCGGGCGTTCGCTCACATTCCACCAGGCGGAATTCTCGTCCTGTTTACCGACGGTGTAACGGAGCGTATCACTGAGTCTGGCGAACCTCTAGAAACAGAGGGACTCATTGAGATGGTTCAGGCGAACAAACATCTCTCGGCCGACGACCTGGTGGATCACGTATTTAAGACAGCGCTCGCCCTCCACCATGAATCCGATATACTGGAAGATGACATGACCGTTGTGGTCATCAAGAGAGATCCGTAGACCCTACCGGTCGTCCTCTCTCGGCACCCCTCTCAGCTCGACCGGCTCGACCGTCTTGTCCCGCAATTTCAGATTGAGCATTTCCACAAGCACGGAAAATGCCATCGCGAAATAAATGTATCCTCGTGGAATGTGAACGTCCATGCTTTCCGCAATCAGGGCGACTCCAACCATGAGTAAAAAGGCCAGTGCAAGCATTTTTATGGTCGGGTGGTCTTCGATGAATTCCGAAACCGCACGAGCGCTTACCATCATAAAAAGAACTGCAATGACGATCGCCGTTACCATGACGGGGACGATATCTACCATCCCAACAGCCGTTATCACGGAATCCAGTGAAAAGATGAGATCCAGAATCAGTATTTGAACGAGCACAGAAGCGAAAGACGCGGCTTTTCCCTTATAACCGTCGATTCCAGACCCCTCGAGCTTTTCGTGGATCTCGTGCGTGCTTTTGGCCAGCAGAAACAATCCGCCGAGCATCAGGATGATATCCCTCCCGGAAATAGCGGCTTCGAGCACCGTAAAGATGGGATCGGTCAGACGCATGATGAACGTCAGCGACAACAGGAGTGCGACCCGTCCGAACAGCGCCAACGCCAATCCCACCAGCCGAGCCGCATTCTGCTGATCCGATGGCAGTCGATTGGCCAGAATCGAAATGAAGATGATGTTATCGATACCCAACACAATTTCGAGTGCCGTCAGCGTACCGAGCGCAATCCAGGCCTGTGGATCTGAAAACCAATCGAACATAGTATCGAAGAAGCATGATCCGGTGGATGACGCGGGCATTCACATCGAACGATACGCATGCAAGAGTTTTTATGCATGAATTCTCGTTCCTGAATTTTCGCACCTTCGAGAATGAAGGCAACCCATTGTGCTAAGCAGTGCGCCCGAGTTACTCAGACTGATCGCCGCCAGAAAAATAGCCGGGCTTTCAGCGCTCTCTTGAATTGTTTCCAGAATGCCATAAATCGCCTTTCATGCTGAATCTGACAATACTACGGATCGTCCTGCGTCAGGATGCAGAGTGCTCCCATTAGAGGTCGTAACCGAGAGACATGGATAGGTGCTCCACGTTCCATTCCTGGATGTACAATCCTATGGACCCGAACAGACCGTACCCGTTTAGAACATTGGAAAGGGCGCCAGGCTGCGCAAGCACCTCCGGATCGAATATTCCATCGGGCGGATCCCAGTTTTGGTCAAGAACTCGAATCTGAAGACCTGCTGATGCTAACCAGATCAGATCAGTAGGACGGATCAATTGATCGTTGATCGCTTGCTCAAGGTCTTGCCGAACGCTTATCTGATCTTCGGATATATTTAAACGAAGTTGCCAGCCCCCATCGTCCGTTGGACCCCCCGGTCTTCCATAATCTACAAACACTCGTCGCCCATCCGGCCCTCGTCTCCACCCGTATACCGCCTGGATTCCCCACGGAGAAGCGATCTGGGGAATGCGGATATCCTGGTGAATCGTGGAAGAATCGGCTGAGAAGACTTCTGGTCCACGAATAAACAGCGCTGGATCTGGGATATAGGGTACGCGCGTTTCTGCTGTCGTCATTTTCCCATCGCCACGAATAATTTCGAGTCGGTATTTGCGTTGGGCAAAAACGACAAAATCGGCAGTAAAAACGTGACCGTACGTCCCGTTCTCGAACGGGATCAAATGGTGATCCCAACGAATTCGTTTGCCAGTAAGATCATCGATCGTATAAACGAGCGCATCCAACTTCGCATCCGGATCCGATGGAGATCGAATAATTTCACCGGAGCGAGTCACCGGAATCACCCGAAGTGAGTGCCGGGTTTCCAACTGATCAATGAATCCGTAAACGGTGAAGTACTTATCTCCCGCCTTGAACGGGTCAATCAACGTTTCGTCGCAGGCTGAGAGTAAGACCAGCAGCGCTGCCACGAGGGCACCTATTGGGGCCCGCTTAAAAATCATATCCCAATGCAACAGACAAATGTTCTGCATTCCACTCCTGAATGTAGAGACCGATAGAGCCAAACCGCCCGTACCCGTTGGTGACATTTGAAAAAGCACCCGGTACTGACAGGATTTCCGGATCAAACACACCGGCAGGCGGATCCCAATCTTCATCCAGGATCCTTAGCTGTATGCCTAGGGCACTAATTCCAACCGACGTCGATTCTGAAATGTCCCCGGTATCAATGGACCATTGAATGTTTTCCCTGACCACTGCCTGATCGTCCGAAATAGTCAGACGTATCTGCCATCCGCCGTCTTCTGTTCGATATCCGGATCTTCCGTGTGGAACATACACACGACGATTGATCGTTCCGCCGCCTCCCCATAGATAGATCCCCTGAATTTCCCACGGTGAAGCAATTCTGGGGATATAAATATCCTGGTACAACTCGGTCGAATCAGCGGAAAATACCTCCGGCCCTTTTTCAAACAGAGCTGCATCCGAGATATACGGTACGGTGGTTTCGGCGGAAGCCATTTTTCCGTCTGATCGAATGACCTCAAGACGGTACGTGCGAAGCGGTCGAACAATAAACTGCGACTTGAAAACGTGTCCGTAAGAGCCGTCTTCAAAATGGATCAAGTGGTGGGTCCATTCTCTCCGATTTCCCGTCCTTAAATCCGTCGAGAATACCCGCGCATCGATTTGAGCTTGAGCCGAAGACGTCGATTCAATTCGCTCCGCATGCCGGGTCACGGGAATGACACGCACGGCGTGTTCGGTCTTAAGAACGTCTAAAAACCCGTAAACCGTGTAATATTGGCCGTCGTTTGAAAACGGATCAATTACCGTGTCCGAGCAGCCTTGCCATACGAATATGGACGCAAGAAACACCGAGATGATCAGAAAGCGCTTACCGTCTAACATGGGTTCGTCGCAATGATTGAATGCTAGAACTTCAATTTAACCTCATTTGGCCCCACATTGATGGCCGTAGGGCGAGAAGTTCTTAAACTCCGAAATTATCACTGCTGGTTATCTTTTATTACTCCGTGCTGTTAGAATAACGAGCTTAACCGTATTTAGGGTATCATGAGATGGTTCATCAGAAATTTTCCTTCGAAACGCCTCTCTGGACGTACCCAAACATCATGGCGCGGTTTCGAGAATCACCGCTTCGCCCGCATTTCTGACCTAATCCGTTCCGATCCATGACGACGATTTACGTTGTCCTTGTTGCCTACTTCCTCATTCTTTTTGGAATCGGATTCCTGGCGTCTCGGCGGATTCATAACCTGGACGACTACTTCGTCGGGGGCAAACGACTTGGATACTGGGTCGTGGCGTTCTCCGCCCGGGCAACCGGGGAGTCGGCCTGGTTGCTGCTGGGATTAACCGGGCTCGGCGCCATGGTTGGCCTGAGCGGGTTGTGGGTAGTCGCCGGCGAGGTTCTCGGGGTTGGGTTTGCCTGGTTCTATATGGCCAAGCCCTTCAAGAGGGAATCCGACGAATTCAAATCCATCACGATTCCCGACTATCTGGTCTCCAAATTCAATGACGGCTCTGAGGAGGGGGAACGGCTGACCCGTCTGGTCCGAATACTCGCTGCAGGGGCCCTGGCCATCTTCGTTACGATTTATGTAAGCGCCCAGATCGATGCAACGGGGAAAGCATTCGAGAGCTTTCTTTCCTGGAATTATTACACGGGAATCCTGATCGGCTTTGGTGTGGTCGTGGTCTATACATTCAGCGGTGGATTTGTGGCCGTCGCCTGGTCTGACCTGTTTCAGGGATCGTTGATGCTCGTAGGGCTCGTTGCGGTACCTCTTTTTGCCCTCATTTCAATTCCTGCCGGACAGAGCCTCTTCGAAGGTCTTCGCGCTATCGACCCCGGATTGATCAATCTCTGGGGTTTAGGTGGATTTTCTTTTGAAAACATATTGCTGATCGTCAGTTACGCCGCGATTGGAATAGGATTCTTAGGATCACCCCAAGTATTCGTCCGATTTATGTCAATTCGGGGAGAAGGCGAAATTCAGAAAGGGAGGTGGGTCGCGGTCTTATTCACGTTGTTGACCGATGTGGGCGCAGTATTTACGGGAATCTTGGGAAGATACCTTCTTGCAGGACCCGGACAAGATCCTGAGGTCGTGCTAGGTGGCGCCGCCGAAAGTGTATTGCCAATGCTGGTCGAGCATCTCTTCCCAGCAATCATCGTCGGAATTTACATCGCGGCGGTTCTTGCAGCCATCATGTCAACGATCGACTCGCTGCTGATCGTCGCGTCGAGCGCTGTGACAAGAGACTTCTATCAGCAACTTTACCACCCCACTCTTTCTAACGATTCCTTGACACGGAAATCGCGCCTCGTTACGCTTGTCATGGCATTCGGAGCCCTGGTACTGGCCCTGATCGTCTCATTTATTTCTCCGGACCGTACCGTTTTCTGGTTTGCCATTTTTGGATGGTCCGGTATCGCAGCTACGTTCGTACCGGTGATGCTGCTTTCTCTTTTCTGGAAGAACTACTCCGTACACGGGGTCATTGCATCCATGATCACCGGATTCATTTCCATTCCCCTTTTCAAGTTCGCTTTTCCTGCCATTCCTGAAATCGGAATCTATTTCGCGCTGGCAGGAGAGATGGCTCCGTCGGTGCTATGTGCGCTTGTTGCGGGGGTTCTCTTCAGCCGAAAACGAAGGCAAGGAGAGGTCTAACGAGTGCAGGAACAAACCCTTCTAGCTTGCTATTTTCCAGAGTCAGGGTAAATTGACTGTGTTTAGGGCTCGTCTACACATTGGATGCCTTCGGATCTCTTTACCCGACAACACCTTGTAACGGATTTCGCGTCTAATTGAAGCGCCCTGAGTAATCACGGATCCATCAACGAAAAACGGTATCTGCCTTGGAAGATCGTATCGTAAAGGCCGCTCTTGTCCAGGCCACTCTGTCGGAAAGCACAGACTCGCCCATCGATAAGATCAAGTCGTCCATGACGGATAAAACCGTGGCGTTGATCGAAGAAGCAGCCCAGAAAGGCGCGCAGGTACTCTGCACCCAGGAGCTTTTCAACGGGCCGTATTTCGGCGCTGAGCAAAATCCGAAATGGTATGAGATGGTCGAGCAAATTCCCGATGGCCCCACGACAAAACTGATGCAGGACCTGGCCGCCAGGCATAATATGGTGCTCGTCTTTTCACTCTATGAAGAAGATCTTCCGGGCCTGTACTACAACACGGCGGCTGTAATTGATGCAGATGGATCGTATCTCGGGAAATTCAGAAAAATCCATATTCCTCACTGCCATCCCGGTTTTTGGGAGAAGTTTTACTTCCGCCCTGGAAACCTGGGGTATCCGGTCTTTGATACCGCTGTGGGGAAAGTGGGCGTGTACATTTGTTACGACCGACACTTCCCTGAAGGATGGAGGGAATTGGGGCTGAACGGTGCCGAGATTGTGTTTAACCCGTCGGCCACGGTCGCCGGTCTGAGCGAGTACCTCTGGAAGCTTGAACAGCCCGCAGCAGCTTGTGCAAACATGTACTTCATCGGCGCGATAAATCGGCCGGGAACGGAGGCTCCCTGGAATATTGGCGAGTTTTATGGGACGTCATATTTCGCGAATCCTCGGGGTCAGATTATCGAGGAGGGCCCGCGGTCGGAAGATGCGGTCGTCCTCGCCGATCTCGATCTGAATATGATCCGGGAGGTGCGCAATACGTGGCAGTTCTACCGGGACAGACGACCGGAAACGTACAAGGCCATCGTTCGTCCGTAGTTGCTCGTCCGTAAACGTCCGCCCAAAAATGGACTCATGAGCACCACCGACATCACGCAATCCAGTCTTTACAACAAAGACCTGGCGCCCGTTTCCATGGCGGACCGGTCCTGGGGGAAATGGGCATTCGCTGCCTTGTGGGTTGGAATGGCTGTCAATATTCCCACGTATACCCTTTCTGCCGGACTCATTTCGCAGGGGATGAGTTGGGGACAAGCGCTACTGGTCATCGCGCTCGGGAACCTGATCGTACTGATCCCGATGGTGCTCAATGCCCATGCCGGCACCAAGTATGGCATTCCTTTCCCGGTGATTCTTCGCGCCTCATTCGGCACCATCGGCGCCAATATTCCCGCCCTCATGCGCGCTCTGGTGGCCTGTGGATGGTTCGGAATCCAGACGTGGATTGGAGGCTCCGCAATCTACACCTTGTTTTCCGTCATATTCGGGTTTGAACCGGCGTCCGCCGCCGATGCGATCCCGATTATCGGCCTTTCACTCGGTCAGCTTTCGTGCTTTCTTCTTTTCTGGGCCATCAATATCGCGGTCATTGTCGCGGGCATTGATTCCATCAAACTGCTCGAAACATGGGCCGCACCCTTCCTTCTCTTGCTCGGTTTGGGGCTCTTATGGTGGGCGGTCTCGACCGCGGGTGGCTTTGCAGCGGTCCTTTCAGAGAATACAGTGGCCCAGATTCGGGGATCACTGGATACTGAATTCAACTTCTGGGCGACTTTTTGGCCAAATTTGACGGCCATGGTTGGTTTTTGGGCCACACTTGCTCTGAATATCCCAGATTTCACACGCTACGCCTATTCGCAGCGCGATCAGATGCTCGGTCAGCTTATCGGCCTTCCGACTACCATGACCCTCTATGCGTTCATCGGAATCACCGTTACGTCGGCGACCGTGATCATCTTCGGAGAAGCAATCTGGGACCCGGTCCTTCTTCTCGGAAGATTTGAAAGCCCCCTCGTCATTGCATTTGCTCTTTTCGGACTCACGATTGCCACACTCTCAACAAACATCGCGGCCAACGTGGTGTCGCCGGCCAATGATTTCTCGAATCTATGGCCACGCCGAATCAACTTTCGTCGCGGTGGACTGATTACCGGCTTCATCGGCGTGCTGATCTTCCCATGGAAACTGTACACCGATCTCTCCAACTACATCTTTACGTGGCTTATCGGGTATAGCGCCCTTCTGGGGTCTGTCGCAGGCGTTATGATCTGCGACTATTTCGTCATCCGGAGAATGAACCTGATCACCAGAGATTTGTATCTCCATGATAAGTCGTATGGTTACGGAGGCCGGGGATTCAATTGGCGAGCCCTTGTGGCCATGGCATCGGGGATCGTGCCAAATATTCCTGGATTTCTTTCACAGGCATCAGACGGTTCGATCCAGGTGGCGGCTCTCTTCGATTCCATATATACTTATGCATGGTTCGTAAGTCTGTTTTTGTCGGGTATTGTATACTTCGTCCTGATGCGCGTTTTTCCCGTTGAACCACACGAGCCTGATATTGAAAATCAACAAGCAATTACATGAGTGATACGCAGACACTGGAAAGCCTCAAGATGCCAACCTGTGATTACGAGCCCGCTCCTTATGAGGGGCCAAATCGTCTAGATACGCTTGCAGATCGAAAGCGGTATGTGCACCCGTCGGTTTTTGCCCTGTACCAGGATCCGATCATGATTGTCGAGGGGCACATGCAATGGCTTTTCGATGAGGAGGGAAAGCGTTATCTCGACATGCTGGCGGGAATCGTCACGGTGTCTTGCGGTCACAGTCATCCGAAAATCCTCGCCGCGATCCAGGAGCAGATGAATCGGCTTCAGCATGCCACTACCATTTATTTACACCCGAATTTGCCTCTGTTAGCAAAGAAGCTGGCATCCAAGTTGCCAGATGGATTGGACGTTACGTACTTCGTCAATAGCGGGAGCGAGGCGATTGAACTGGCAATCAACATGGCCCGGTCGTTTACGGGAAATACCGATGTAATTGCCCAGAGAAATGCCTATCACGGAATGTCGTCAGCGTCCGCCGGATTGACTTCCCATCACACCTGGCGGCGCGATATTCCTCTTGGGACCCGCGTGCATCACGCAACGTGTCCCGATCCTTACCGGAACGCTTTTGACGGCACACCGGAAGAGATCGCCCACAAAAGTGCCGAGGAGATACGTGAGCTGATCAAGTTCTCGACTCCGGGTGCTATCGCGGCATACATTTGCGAACCCATTCAGGGAGTCGGGGGTGTGACGATGGGCGCTTCTAATTATCTTCGTGAGGCCTATGCCATTGCACGCGAACATGGAGGAATCTGTATCTCGGACGAAGTGCAAACGGGTTTCGGTCGAATGGGTGACCATTACTGGGGCTTCGAAATGTATGACGCGGTTCCCGACATGGTCGTTATGGCCAAGGGATTCGGAAACGGAATGCCGATGGCTGCCGTGACCACAACAAGGGACGTCGCCGACGCATTCACAGACCGGCTTCACTTCAATACGTACGGAGGCAACCCGGTGAGTATGGCCACTGGTCTGGCCGTTTTGGATGTGATCGATGAAGAGGGTTTGCAGGAAAACGCCCGCAGGGTTGGAGCGCGACTGAAATCGAGCCTGGAGGGGCTGATGCACAAACACAATTTAATTGGCGATGTACGGGGCGCTGGACTCATGTTGGGCGTCGAGCTGGTGCGAGATCGAGAAACAAAAGAACCGGCTCCAACGGAAACGGTATCCGTATTAGAGGCCGCTCGCGAACTGGGAGTTCTCTTCGGAAAGGGTGGATTGTATGGAAATGTTCTCCGGATAAAGCCCCCGATGTGCATTACGGACGACGACGCAGATTTTGCTGTCGGCGTGCTCGATCGCTCCCTTACGGTAGCGGCAGCGTTATAACTAGTGGGCGGTGGAGTAATGAAATTCGACAAAATCATCAGGGGTGGAACAGTTGTTACTCCGAGCGGAACCATCGAGGCCGATATTGGAATCGTTGGAGAAAAAATTGAGGCGATCGGAACGGACCTGGCAGCGGACGTGGCCACGGGCTCTGGTGCAGCTGGTAATGGCACCAGCATCATCGACGCCTCCGGACATTACGTCATTCCCGGAGTTCTGGATGTCCACGTACACCTCGCTCTCCCCTTCTGCGGTACGGTTTCTTCTGATGACTATTTAAGCGGAACGCGAGCAGCTGCCCGGGGAGGGGTAACCACACTCATCGATTTCGCCATCCCCTATGAAGGCGACTCACTCGGTGATGCAGCCGATAAATGGCACAAGAAGGCGGAGGGAAAGGCGCTCATCGATTACACCTTCCATATCTGTATCACTCGATGGGATGAACACAAGGATCAGATCGAGGGCATGGTCGAGCGCGGGTTCTCTACCTTCAAGGAGTTCATGATCTACGAGTCGGAAGGCTGGCAGTCCGATGACCGGGCCATGTTTGGTACCCTCGAGAAGATGAAAGAGCACGGTACGATGCTGTTGGTACATGCCGAGTCGGCTCGAGTATTGGACGAATTGATCGCGCGGCATCACACGCCGGAGCTGATGGCCAAGTATGGTGCCAATCTTCATGCGATGACCAGGCCGAATTTCATAGAAGCGGAAGCCATACAGCGGGCAATCATGTGGAGCGAAATCACCGACGGCCAGCTGTACATCGTCCATATGTCGACCTCCGAAGGGGCTGAACTGGTCAAATCAGCCCAGATGAGAGGCGTTCCTGTCCTCGCCGAGACCTGTGCTCAGTACCTCGTGTTGGACGATTCCGTTTTCGATCAGGAGGATGGCCACCTGTTTGCATGCTGTCCCCAGATCAAAAAACAAAGCGACTCACTTCGACTGTGGAAAGGCATGAGAAGCGGTGAAGTGTCCGTGGTGTCTACCGACACCTGCACATTTACTCGCGAACAAAAAGCTATGTGGGAAGGCGATTGGACCAAAATTCCGATGGGGCTACCTGGACTGGAAACCCTTCTGCCTATCGTTTACACACATGGAGTTCGGTTTGGCCGGCTGTCCATTGAAGAGATGTGCCGACTTCTCTGCACCAACCCGGCTCAGATTATGGGACTTTTCCCTCAAAAAGGGGCCCTCCAGGTGGGTGCGGATGCCGACCTGGCCATTATCCACCCCACGCACGAAATCACAGTTGACCCTGCCAAAATGGAGACCAATGCGGATTGGTCTCCCTATGACGGCTGGTCACTCGCGGGATTTGCAAGGACGACCTTGTCGCGGGGCGATGTGATCGTGAACGACTACAAGGTCGTGGGAGAGGCGGGTCGAGGGAAGTGGCTTTCTCGAAAGAAAGCAGGCCTGGCACGCGCCGAGCCTGATCCAAGTACTGATTAAATTGTCACAATCATAATATTTCGATGTAGCAATGGCTGAAACGATAACCGCCGAGATGCTGCCGAATGTAATCGGTGGCCAGCATGTAACGACTTCTTCCGGGCGAAGCCTGCCCGTCACTGCCCCTGCTACAGGAGAAGTCATCGCGGAGGTGCCGTTATCAGATGCGGCGGTACTCGACCAGGCAGTATCCGCAGCAACCGAAGCACAAAAAGAATGGGGAGCTCTTCCGCTTAAAGATCGGGTCCAGGTCTTTTACAAAATGAAGACCCGGGTAGAAGACGAGTTGGAGCACTTGATCGAAGTCATTACGCGTGAAAACGGAAAAACGCATGACGAATCGAAAGGAAGTGTTCTCCGTGCCGTCGAATGCATTGAGTACGCAGCCAGCCTTCCTCAGATTGCATCTGGACGAATTCAAGAAGTCAGCAAAGGTGTGGATTGTCAAACGAGCCGGCACCCGCTGGGAGTTGTCGCTGGCATTACACCTTTCAATTTCCCCTTCATGGTTCCCCTTTGGATGATTCCGATGTCTATCGCCCTCGGCAATGCGTTCGTACTCAAGCCCTCCGAGCAGACACCGCTCAGCGCCATCGAAATTGCACGCATCCTGAAAGAGTCCGGGCTTCCTGATGGAATTTTTTCGGTGGTCAACGGGGATCGAGAAATCGTCGAGGCCATGTGCGACCATCCGGGAATCCGTGCCATAGGATTCGTGGGATCCACGCGGGTCGCTCGAGCGGTATATAAACGAGCAACAGCCCGGGGAAAGCGTGTCTGCGCGCTCGGTGGAGCCAAGAACCACCTTGTCGTAGTTCCAGACGCCGATCCTGAAATGACAGCTACAAATGTGGTCGCTTCCGTTGCGGGGTGCGCCGGCCAGCGATGCATGGCTGCCAGTGTCCTTCTCGCCGTTGGTGAAACGGATCATATTGTCGATCTCATTCGCGAAAAGATGGGAGCGCTGGTGGCCGGTCGAGACATCGGAGCGATCATCAATGAATCTGCGTATGAGCGGATCACGGGATACCTGGACCGCGCGGAAGAAGGCGGTGCCAAACTCATTCTGGATGGAAGAGAGGCTGTAGCGGAAGACGTTCCAGAGGGTGGACGCTACCTGGGCGGCTGTATCATCGACTACGCAAAGCCCGACCACGAGGCATCATGCGACGAGATATTCGGACCAACCCTTACCGTCATTCGTTGTGAGTCCTTGGACGAGGCCATCGAAATTGAAAATGCCAACCCGTACGGGAATGCCGCTGCGATTTATACGTCTTCCGGCGGTACGGCCCAGTATTTCACAAGCCGGATCAGTGCTGGAATGGTCGGCGTAAATATCGGCGTGCCTGTTCCGCGCGAACCGTTTGCGTTCGGCGGGTGGAACGACAGCAGTTTCGGCGGCGGCGACATTACTGGGGATTCTGCCATCGATTTCTGGACGAAAACGAAGAAGATCACTACGAAATGGTCGGATCGGGATAAAAGTAACTGGATGTCATAACCATCGTGTAACCCAGTTCTCTATGATTCAGAAGACGCGGCTCTCGCCCGAACATCTGGCAGAAAATTTCGCAGACCTTCACCCTGCCTTCTCCAGGGATGAAGCGGTCGTAGAATCGTCCCGGTGCCTTTTTTGCTACGACGCGCCTTGTACACGGGCGTGTCCGACACACATTGACGTTCCACGCTTCATTCGTCAAATCCTGCACGACAATTCGACCGGAGCTGCTGAAACCATTTTCTCGGAGAATATATTCGGGGGTTCTTGCGCTCGGGCCTGTCCGACGGAGGTCTTGTGTGAGGGCGCCTGCGTGGATAACACACTATTGAATGAACCGGTTCAGATCGGTCGTCTTCAGCGATTCGCGACGGATGCGGCGCCGCCTTCTTTTTCGCCTGGAGCAGATACAGGAAAAACCATCGCCGTGGTAGGATCGGGGCCTGCGGGTCTTTCTTGCGCATTTACGCTTCGCCGATTCGGACACACGGTCACGGTTTTCGAAGCCTCCGAAATCCCTGGCGGACTCAATACGCTCGGAATTGCTGCGTATAAGATCACCACTGAAATGTCGCTCTCCGAAATCGATTCCATCCGGGCGATGGGTATTGAAATTCGACTCGGAGAGTACATTGATGGCGCGCGGCTGGAAGAACTTCGATCCTCTTATGACGCGGTCTTCCTGGGAATCGGACTCGGCCCGACAGCCCGTTTGGAGATTCCGGGAGAAGATCTTCATGGCGTTGCGGAAGCACTCGATTTTATCTCACAAACCCATACCGGCCCTTTTGAAGACTGCGAAGTGGGTCAGAACGTGGTCGTGATCGGAGCTGGAAATACTGCGATTGACGTCGCGACCGAAGCGGTTCGCCTGGGCGCTGATACCGTAAGAATATTTTACCGCCGGACGGCCGTTGAAATGTCGGCTTTTGCCTATGAATACGAACTCGCCAAGGCAGATGGCGTCGAGTTCAACTGGCTCGTCAGTCCGATCGAATTCTTGGGAACGAGCGGCGAGTTGAGTGGCCTTCGACTGCAGCGACTTGAACTCGTCGGTGAAGGACGGGGCGCCACATTGCAAAAAATTCCGGACAGCACTTTCGAAATTTCCTGCGATATGGCGATCAAATCGCTCGGGCAAGTCCCTCATCTGCAACTTCTTTCTGAAACGAATAACCTTCACTCGGGCTCTGGGAAAGTGACCGTAGACGCTACTACCGGGGCAACGGGAATCGACGGGGTGTTTTCAGGTGGTGATTGCACCAGCAAGGGTGCAGAGATCGTGGATGCCGTTCAGGACGGAAAGATTGCTGCTTTTGGAATCGACATCTACCTTGGCGGATCGGGAATCCTATAAACAAATGACGGTCATTTCCATGCTATATCTCCCGTGCTAAAACCCGATTTAACAACGACGTTGGCCGGTATTCGGTCGCCCAATCCGTTCTGGTTGGCGAGCGCGCCGCCCACGAATTCCGCCTATCAGGTTTGTCGAGCTTTTGAGGCAGGATGGGGTGGAGCCGTGTGGAAAACCATGGGTCACGATCCCATCGTCAACGTTTCTTCGCGGTACGGAAGCATCGATTATGACGGGCGAAAAATGATGGGTTTCAACAACATCGAGCTCATCACCGATCGGACCCTCGAGACGAATCTCAAGGAAATTGCCGACACGAAGAAGGCTTTTCCGGACCATGCGCTGGTGGTCTCCCTCATGGTCGAGTCCACACAGGAAGCGTGGCACGACATCGTAAAACGGGTCGAAGACACAGGCTGCGACGGACTTGAACTCAATTTTGGCTGCCCGCACGGAATGAGTGAGCGTGGCATGGGTTCGGCCGTTGGACAAGTCCCCGAATACACCCAGATGGTAACGGAATGGGTAAAGGAGGTCGCCAGGACCCCTGTGTTGATCAAGCTTACGCCAAACGTCGCGGACGTACGATTCATCGCCCGCGCTGCGAACGCGGGTGGAGCAGATGGGCTGTCGCTGATCAATACAATCAATTCAATCATGGGGGTGGACCTGGATTCCTTCAACCCCAAACCTCATGTAGCGGGTCGGGGATCTCATGGCGGTTACTGTGGGCCCGCTGTCAAACCGATTGCACTGAACATGGTGCAGCAGCTTGCAGACGATCCGGAAGTCGATATTCCGCTATCGGGAATAGGTGGTGTGCAGGCCTGGCAGGATGCGATCGAATTTATGCTTCTCGGAGCCGGAAATGTTCAGGTTTGCACCGCTGTCATGCACTATGGTTTTCGACTGGTTGAGCACCTGATCAGCGGGATGGAGACTTGGATGGCCTCCAAAAACTATACACAGACATCCGATTTCGTTGGTCTTTCCGCTGCCAAATTTGGGGATTGGGCAGATTTGGACCTTGGATACAAAGTCGTCGCCGAGATCGATCAGGAAAAATGCATTCACTGCGGCCTGTGTTATATCGCCTGTGAGGACGGGGCACATCAGTCCATTAATATGTCCCGGATTGAAGATTCGACGATCACGAGCACGGACCCGTCCATGCCATCTCTAATCAGCGGAGGAAAGACCGTTTTTGCGGGAGTCGGTGACGGTTATGCCAATCTGTTTGAAATAAACCAGGAAACGTGCGTCGGGTGCAATCTGTGTTCACTAGTCTGTCCCGTCAGCTCGTGTATCGAAATGGTTGAGATAGAGTCGAAGATCCCTTCAATGACGTGGCGTATGTACCAGGAAAAACTTCAAAGCGGGGAGATCGAGCCAATCATGCCCCCGGATCACGTTTAATTCACCACGGTCAGCTCTCGTCGGAATATAATTTCCGGATGACCCAAAGTGCGTCTGCGTCACCTTTGGCTGCTTTCCCCTCCAACTCCCTGATGGCGAATGCATATCGGCGCGACTGCTGTGTATACGCTAGGTTGATGTCGCCTTTCAATAAATAAGGCCTTACGTTTTCCCGCATCGCACGTGCGACCAGCAACATAAATTCTTTCGTTTGAACCTTTTTGAGATCTCCACCGGCCTCTTCAAAAAGAAACACCTGCGCTGCAGCGGAACCTGAATTCCAGAGAAGTTTCAGTGCCAGTTCGTTATCCTTTTCGTTTCCGAGTTCGTCTGCCTTGAAGTACAGGGCCATCATTTCGTGAACGTCTCCTTCCTGTGCTTTCGATCGAATTTCTGAAATGCGTCGCTCGTAGATCCACTCACCGACAACCGGAACCTGAAGTACCGTTTCGAGAACGACGGGGTCGTCTGTGTCCACGATCATCATGGCCACGTACCCGGTTTCCAGGAAAAGAAATAAAAAGACCAGGAGGAATTTCAGCTTCATCTTCTGTGCAATGTTCGGCGTGTCTTTTTCGACGGATTGTTAGCAGTGGTCTCTCGTGAAAGAAGGCTCTCACAATGTGGTTATCGGCGGTTTTTGATGATTCTTGAAGCCGCGATAGAAAAGTTATTGGCCTTTCTGATCGTTTTAAGATGGTTTCCGCCGTCTCGTTTTTAAACCTGCCATCTGGAGGGTGTTGTAATCATGCCATTTGATTCGGATACTGGTCTTCCGCACAAATCGGTCCGAAGTTCTAACCGATCAAAAAACCACCCGCTTTTTCAATGAACAGCCCCAAACAGCCAAATTTTAGACGATTTCTGGAGCGGTGGGTCCGGGTTGAGACGTCAGAAATCGTCGCCGTCGTCTTGGCCTACGTCTATTTCTTTTCGCTCCTCTGCACGAACTACATATTGCGCCCGATTCGTGAGGAAATGGGGATTGCAGGAGGCGTGGAAAACCTTCAATGGCTCTTCACGGGGACGCTGGTAGCGATGCTTACGCTGGTTCCGCTTTTCGGATGGGTGACCGCCCGATATTCACGAAAGCAGTTCCTTCCTTACGTCTACTACTTCTTTATTGCGAACATTCTGATTTTCTATACGCTGTTTACATCGGACATCAGGCACGCGTATGTAGCACGGGCGTTCTTCATCTGGCTCAGCGTTTTCAACCTGTTTGTGGTGTCGGTCTTCTGGAGTTTCATGGCCGATATTTTCAGCGATCCACAAGCGAAGCGACTGTTTGGATTTATAGCCGCCGGAGGCACGATTGGGGCTCTAACCGGTCCCATCCTGACTGCAGGTCTTGTCGGAATCATCGGCGCGAATGGCCTGCTTCTGATTGCCGCTGGGTTACTCTGTTTACCGGTGCTTTGTATTCGAGGACTGGCAAAATGGACGACGAAATCGGGCATCGATCGGGATCCGAAAAAAGAGGCCGAATCTGCACGGCCCATGGGAGGAAGCATTTTTGCCGGCATCCCACTCGTTCTAAAGTCCCCCTACCTGATGGGCATCGGTGCGCTCATTCTTCTTTACTCTACGCTTGCAACCTTCCTCTATTTCGAGCAGGCTGAAATTGTGAGAGACACTTTTTCAGATCCAGACGATAGAATCGCTCTGTTTGCCGGAATCGATTTTTCTACCAACGCCATCACCATTCTCGTCCAGGTGTTTTTTACTGCTCGTATTGTCGAACGACTTGGGTTGGCATGGGCGTTGGCGATCGTTCCGATAGGCGTGGCAATGGGCTTCCTGGTTTTGGGGTTTGCGCCGATTTTCGGAGTTCTGATTGTCATGCAGGTGTTACGACGTGCTGGAAACTTCAGCCTCATGAAGCCGGCCCGGGAAATGCTGTATGTGATCCTCGGGAAAGAAGAGAAATACAAAGCAAAGAATTTTGTCGACACCGTGGTCTATCGGGGTGGTGATGCTGTTAGCGGTTGGGCCTACACGGGGCTTCGTGCGATAGGCGTCTCGCTGGCAGGAGTCGCTTTCGTGGCCGTTCCGATTGCAGGAATTTGGGCGTGGGTTTCCTACAAATTGGGTAAGAAGAATCTAGAACTCACGGCGGTCGCAAAAACAGCGGATCAAGAACACGTGTAGAGACGGTTAAAATGAAATTCTTGAAATCAGGCATGACGAGACGCGAAGCACTCAAAGTGGGCGCCGTTGCAGGCGCCGGGCTGGCCTTTGGTCGCGTTCCAGCATTCGCCGGAACTGCCGATCTCACGATAGCCGACCTCATCTCCAAACCGATTCCCTCGTCTGGTGAATTGATTCCTGTCATAGGAATCGGTACGGCCCGATATTTCGATGCGCAGGTCACCGACGAAGAAATGATCGTGCGACGTGAGGTCATTGAACAGCTCACCCGTCTGGGGGGCGCGCTCATTGATACGGCGGCCGCCTACGGTCGAGGAGTATCCGAAAGCCTGGTCGGAGATCTAGTCGCTGAAGTTGGAAACCGAGATAAGCTGTTCCTCGCGACAAAGGTCGGGAAAACCAATGTCGAGGAAGGCATTGCAGAAATGGAAGCCTCATTCAGGAAACTGAAAATAGATGTCATCGATCTCATGCAGGTTCACAACCTTTTGGGTACCAAGGAGATGCTACCGGTCATGCGCGAGTGGAGGGCCGAAGGGCGGTTCCGATACATCGGTGTAACCACTTCAAGGGATCGCCAATACACGGATTTCGTCGCGATGATGGAAGAGGAGGAACTTGATTTCATCCAGGTGGACTATTCACTCGCGAATCGGACAGCCGCCGAGCGCATCTTGCCCCTCGCCGCAGACCGAGGGATGGCGGTTTTAGTCAACTTACCCTACGGTCGCGGGCGTCTTTTTCAGGCCGTTGGCGATCGTCCGCTGCCGGAATGGGTCTCTGAGTTTGGAGCTGAAACCTGGGGGCAATTCTTCTTGAAATACATCGTTTCGCACCCGGCGGTAACCTGCGCGATCCCAGGGACCTATAAAATGGAATATCTGGAAGACAATCTGGCAGCTGCCAGGGGCGAGCTGCCCGAAGCCAGCCTCCGGAAAAGAATGGAGAATTTCTACGATTCCCTTTAACTGTGACTTCAGTCGTCAGCGAAAACGATATGTGAATCTAATTCCCGCAGATTCCGGTCCTACGATTGGCGTGATTTTCGAGCCTGGGCTCGAACCCTCACCCTTGTGGCGCTTTGCTAACCATCGACCCGTTAAAATTCCGAGAGTCGCACCGGCAATCACATCGGTCGGCCAGTGCTTATCGAGAGCAATTCGGGCAATTGCCGTTGAGACACCAAGCAGAAAAAGACCGTATATAGCCACGTTAGGATAGTAGAGAACCCACGGTGTAACAACGGAAAAAATACC
>SMXL01000027.1 GCA_004356385.1 Bacteroidota bacterium | reverse complement strand
TGGGACGACTCGCCCTTATCGTCTTGGGCCTCTGAGGCCGAGCGGCCGTTGGATTGTTGATCAGTCGCGGACTCGGGATCGTTGTCGCCGTTCCTGCCGGTGTCTTTTGCCCGGCCCGATTTCGGACGCTGATCGGAGTCCGGGCGTCTGGATTTGGAATTGTCGCCTGCAGGCGAGCTGGCTCCGGCGACTGCATCTGCCCGTGCTTCGAGAATCATGTAAATAATGTCCTGTTTGCGCATGGCAGAAAAGCCATGAAGGCTCATTCCTCGAGCAAGGTCTTTTAATTCGGACAACTTCTTGTCTTGAAGTGTTGCGATGTTCATATGGAGATGTGAATACTATAGGTATTGGTTACAGTGCAGGATCGCACTTGAAAACGGGTATTAAAGCAATTGCGTGATCGGATTCATACCGATAGCAAATCAGCAAAAAGAAAATATTTCTGTATTTCGTTCTCTCGTCGGGAGCGGATGTCCCTGGTAAGAAAGTGCCTTTTGATAAGATGGAGACACATTTCGCACTGCGCGCAAAAGGCGCGAGTTGCGGATACCTGACCCAAGATACCAATTATATTCCGAAATTCAACAAGGGTTCTGTGAATCCCCCTGATTTTTCGCCCACCAATCCAGCGCCTCAGATACGATCATGTGAGAACCAATGATTAATACACCGCCTGATTCTTGACCATCACTTTCGTCAAGAGCCTCAGTTTGCGCTTCCATGAGTGCTGACAACGCCTCGGCTGTCGATATAAAGACGTCACTTACGTGTACACCCAGTTTCTCGAAGATGGCTGCCAGTTTTTTCGGCGGCACGGCCCTCGAATTATCGATACCCAGAACGGTCACGTCAGTCTGCGCGAGTGCGAGAAGTTTTGCGATCCCTTCGATATCTTTGTCTGCCATCAGACCGATCATGATATTGGACACGCTCTCACCACTTGTCCGGGTCACCCCGCCTGTTCTGATTTCGAGAGCCCCTGCAATCGCTTGTGGATTGTGTGCCACATCCAGCCAGATATTCGGGTTCCGGGTGATCAGCTCCATGCGGCCGCGTAATCCCGACCGGCTCACAACCGAGGCGATACCCTGTACTGCATGAGGTCGCATCAGGGGGAATTTTTTTGAGATGAGCTCGGAGGCCCTTATGGCTAGACTTGCGTGTACTACGTGGTGTGCTCCTTCGAGAGGAATTTCCATAGGACCGTACCTTTCGCGCATCGTCTCAATGACGAGGCCCTCGTCGGGAGTCTCGCAGAGGTCGATTTCTGCGGACAACATGTGGAATTCCGAACCGATTTCGTCGGCCATATCTCCCAGCACCATATTTACGGAGGGATCTGTCGTACCAACCAGAGTTGGCGTTCCAGCGCGCATTATACCTCCCTTTTCGGAGGCTATATCAGCGAGTGTTGAGCCCAGGATGTCAACGTGGTCCAGGGCGACATTCGTTATGACAGTCAACTCCTGCGTCAGGATTTTCGTAGCGTCCAGCCTGCCACCGAGGCCAACCTCCACAACAGCCAGGTCAACATCGTTTTCAGCGAAATGCAAAAAACTCAATGCCACGCTCGCCTCAAAAAAACTTGCGCCAGCGTTCTGGATTACGTCTCGGTAGCGCTCCATGGCATTTGAAATCCACGCCTGATCCGCGGGCACTCCATTGACACGCATGCGTTCGCCGAAAAATTGAAGGTGGGGAGACGTATGAAGTCCGGTTTTGTAGCTACCTGCACTCGCGATTGCGGCAATCATCGATGCGGTGGAGCCTTTACCGTTCGTGCCGGCCACCAGGATGCTGTCGAACGAATCCTGTGGTCGTCCCATCGCATTCAAAACAGAATCGATCCGATCCAATCCCGGGATATAGGCTTCGGCACCGGAAACGGCGAAACGAGGCAATGTGAATAAAAAAGTTTCAGCTTCGGTATACGTCACGCGTCGAATTTTTCTGTGTCAGTTGATGGATCATGAGTTTGATGGATCCGGGACGGTGGTTCGGGAAGGCTTCGAAAGTAACTCAATAACCCGCTTATCCCCACCCAAGTGCGAGAACGACAACGAGAGTGTGTCTGATGGAAACAACTCTCTCGCTACTTGTGGCCATTCCACAACGATCACAGACCCTGACTCGATGTATTCCTCAAATCCTAAATCTGCTACCTCGGATTCCGAATTGAGGCGATATAAGTCCATGTGTACGAACGAACCGTCGTCACCGTACTCGTGGACGATCGAAAAAGTCGGGCTGGAGACATCGTTCGGATTGATTCCAAATCCGCGGGCGAGCCCTTTTACAAATTGCGTTTTGCCTGCTCCGAGTGAACCGACTAACGCGATCACCGACCCGGCTGCCAGGTGACCGGCGCAGGCTTCTCCGACATTCCGCGTCTCTTCCGGCGACGTCGTCGTCCTCGGGAAAAGAGCACTAAGCTCATTTTCTATTCCCGGCATAGACCTACGATCTGGGATTCATCGTGATCACTGGTAACACTACCTCCTGCAGCGAAATACCTCCATGCTGCATGGTATCTTTGTACTTATTCAAGTATTTATTGTAATTGGTCGGATACACGAAATAGTAGTCTTCTTTCGCGATAATAAAGTTCATATTGATGCTGTCTCGCGGTAAACCATACTCACGTGGGTCTTTGACGAGAATAGCGTGCCTGCTGTCACATTTCAGGTTACGGCCATATTTATATCTCAGTGCGGTGGACGTTTCGCGGTCTCCGACAACCTTGGTGGCTCGCAGGCTTCGAATTGCGCCATGGTCCGTAGTCACCACGATCGTACAGTCTTCTTCGGCCAATTGCTGAAAGGCCTGGAACAACCACGAGTGCTCGAACCAGGTCCGGGTCAGCGCTCGGTAGGCTCGTTCGTCAGGGGCAATTTCTTTCAGTACATCAGAGTCAGACCGACTGTGCGCCAGGATGTCTACGAAATTCACGACGACAGCTGACAATTCAGTTTGAAGAAGGTCGTGCACGTTTGCCGCGAATTCCCGGCCATCGTTCCCACGCACTAACTTCAGATATTTC
The DNA here is from genome assembly GCA_004356385.1 of Bacteroidota bacterium. Next base: position 3,931 of record SMXL01000027.1, on the reverse strand, counting down.
ATGCGGGTGGACAATCCTTCGCGCTTCAGAAGATCTGCCAGAAACTCCTCTTCATTTCGGTTTCGACTGTACTCATCGTCTTCGCCAGCGGCCCATATTTTCGGATACTGATTGGCGAGATCCCCGGGGAGTAATCCGCTGAAAATTGCATTTCTCGAATAGGGAGTAGCTGTCGGGAGAATGGAATAGTGGAAGTCTTTCTTGATCGTAAACAAAGGAAGAAGAAGTTTTTCAAACTCCATCCACTGATCATACCGCATGCAGTCGATCACGAAAAAGATTACCGGTCGTTTTTTCTTCAACAGCGGTTTGACAAACCTTGGAATGATTTCGTGAGATAAAACGGGCCTTTCTGCGTCAGGCGGAGAGCCGACATTTCTGATCCAGGACGGATATAGATTTTCTACGTATCGAGAAAATTCTCGATTTGCTTCGTTGAACTGGTCTTCGAGAACCTGACGGACACCCTCGTCAGTGTCCAATTCCATGTCATATTTGACCAACGTCTGGTAAAGCGATGTCCAGTCAGCGTGATCGAGAGGTTCTGAAAGTCGTCTGGAAATCTCAGAAAATGACTGTAGAAAATCCTGTGATACACGCTCCGTGCGGATTCGAGAGGCATCTAAGATCCGCTTGCATGTCAGGAGTACCTGGCTCGGATTCACGGGTTTTGTAAGATAATCGGATATCTGCCCGCCCAGGGCTTGCTCCATCAGACGTTCTTCTTCACTCTTGGTGATAAGTACCACCGGGAGGTCCGGTGAAATTTCCTTGATGTCTGATAATGCCTCGAGTCCGTCTTTTCCGGGCATCTGTTCGTCGAGTAAAACAACATCGAAGGTCTGATCGCGAACATACGCCACGGCGTCTGTGCCATTCGTCACACTGACCACTTCGTACCCTTTCGACTCCAAGAACAGGATATGAGGTCTGAGAAGATCGATCTCATCGTCTGCCCACAAAATTCTAGCTGCTCCCATGTTAATACCGGCTATCTATAGGTGAAAAAAATCAGTAGCAGTTATTGCAGTGAGGCCTCATTCAGGTTATCGGGAGTTTTGGTACACGTACAGCAGTTGTTTGATTCACGGAGTAAATTAGAATTGTGATAATTCAGAATCGAAATATTTCAGAATCAAAACATCCCCGGAGTCGAATCGTTTTACTGAGCCGAGTTTTTCCAATCACATCTGTTTTACTCTCATGAAGCCTTTAGTTCAAAGCGCAATTAATGATCAGATTCAGGCTGAATTGCAATCTGCATACGTTTATTTGTCCATGTCAGCCCAATTCGAAGAATTGAATTTTAAAGGTGCAGCAAAGTGGATGCGGTCGCAGTGGCAGGAAGAGATAGCTCACGGGCTGAAATTATTTGATTTTCTTTTGCGTCGGGGTGGTTCACCGGTCCTTCAGCAGCTCGATGCGCCAGCGGTCAGTTTCAAGACGGTACAGGAGGCGTTTGAGCAGGCTCTCGAAAACGAACAACGTGTCACAGGCTTAATCCACAGCTTGTACGAGTTGGCGGTCGCCGAAAAGGACTATTCCCTGCAGACGCTATTGCATTGGTTCATCGATGAGCAGGTAGAAGAAGAGGAGGCGGTAGAAGAGATTATCCAAAGCCTGAAGCTCGCCGGCGACACCGGGGAGGGATTGTTTTTGATCGATCGTGAACTGGGACAACGCCAATCCTACATTGAAGACGAATAATTCGCAAGCCAAACACACTCTCTCATGTTTAAGAAAATTTTCTGCTCTGTCATCGTCGTTGGAGTCTTTGCCGCCGCGGCTCTCTCCCGCTACCAGTCAGCAACAGCTCAAGACGAAGTCAGGCCAGAGGATGTGACAACAATCGAGGGCATCATGAAGGCCTATTACGAAGTTGTCTCAGGCCCGGCGGGCGTCGAGAGGGAAGTCGCACGAGACCGTTCTCTGCATCATCCGGATGCCCAAATTGTGATCGTTCGCGATGGTCCGAATGGGAAACCTGAGGCATCCGTCATAACGTTGGCTGATTTCCACGGCCCTCCAGGACCGGCCCCCAATGCGTTTTATGAATACGAAATCTATCGCGAGGTCAGGCGCCATGGGAGTAATGTGCATGTGTGGAGCACGTACGAGTGGAGGAGCGAAGAGAACGGTCCTTCGCGGGGTCGGGGCATCAACAGTATTCAGATGTTCTTCGATGGTTCGAGATACTGGATAACGGAATGGATGTACGATGGACGATCTGGCGCCCCCGAGGTCGAGGAGGCTTATTTACCCGAGTCACGCTGGGCTAAATAGTCGCAGGACTGTTCTGGGAAACACATCGAATCCTCGATTCTCTCATGCGGATTATTATTAAACCGGGTGATCTTCGGCTGCCGTTGGACCCGTCCCTTAGTTTTGGACGCAACGCAGAACTGGTTGTGGAAGTCGGATTTGGCGACGGCCGGTATCTTTCACACCTGGCTGCAGAATTTTCGGATGCGAACCTGCTCGGCGTCGATGTGTCCTTGGGTTCGGTCTGGAGGGCGTATAGACGCATGCTCAGAGAAAACATTTCGAATGTGCGGTTATTCAGAGGTGACGCCCGATTTGTGGTTCGTGACCTTGTGGCCCCCGGCACCCTGTCTCGGATTTATGTCAACTTTCCAGATCCGTGGCCGCGAAAGAAGCACCTGAAACACCGGCTTCTTCAGGCACCTTTTTTTGAGTTATTGTCGACACGGTTGAAAGAGCGTGGATCTCTTCTTCTCACAACCGATCACCAGGAATATTACCAGTTCGCGCTGGACGAGGCCGCGTCCACAAGCCTGTATTCGGTAACCGAATCGGATCCACCCGCGGCCACCCTCACAACCAAATATGCTGAGAAGTGGCGGGAGATGAAAAAAGACATCTTCCACGCGCGGTTTGAAAAAATATCTGAGGCCGCTCAGCACCCGGCGATTATTAAGAAAACTGATATGCACCACTCTATTTTAGAAGGAGATCTTTCCGCGGTTACAACTTTTGAAAAGCAAATTCATGCATTTCCGGGCGGCCATTCGATCATTCTAGAGGGCTTTCGCGATCTGAATAATGAAAGTTTGATTTTCAAGGTCCGCGTCGAAGAACCGGATCTTGTCCAGGAAATATTAATTCAGGCCTGGCAGAAGCCTGATGGCGTATTCGTGAGTCTGCAGCCTTTTGGCGATCCGCTTGCCACGAGAGGCGTCAAGGAGTCGGTGCACGCTGTGACCGATTTCCTGGCCTCGAAAGGACTGGTAGTAAAACAACGCTGGATCTGATCCGGCTTTTCGACTACCGTTTCCGGGATCGATTTTTACGCCACAAGCTGAAGGCTTGCGGCATTACCCCACTGGAATCGACTGATTCCGCCGTACCGTTGTTGGAAGAGCTCGTTTGTCCGTTGGACGGCGCATCGAACATCGTGGCTGCGACGTGAGACAGCGCTTCTTCAAGTACTGACGAGAATTGGTTTTCAACCATTTCGTCCGGATTGAAGTGGTCGTTTACAAAGTGGGTCGAAAAATTCCCGGATTGAAATAAATGATGTTCCATCGTCATGCGACAGAAAGATATGGTGGTGGGTACACCCGCGATATCATATTCGTTCAGCGCCCGAATCATCCGTGAAATAGCCTCTGTTCGGGAGCTTCCCCACGTACTCAATTTAGAAATCATGGGGTCGTAATGAATCGATACCTCGTCTCCCTCCTCCACGCCAGCGTCCACCCGCACGCCGAATCCATCCGGGGCGCGATGGCGGAGTAATTTACCCGGGTTTGGTAAAAAGTCGGTCAGCGGGTCCTCTGCATAGACCCGGCACTCAATCGAATGCCCGTTGCGCAAAATGTCGTCCTGTGACCAGGGTAATTTCTGTCCTTCAGCAATTCGAATTTGTGCAGCCACCATATCTATCCCGGTAATCCACTCCGTTACAGGA
>SMXL01000026.1 GCA_004356385.1 Bacteroidota bacterium | reverse complement strand
TGATCAACCTCGATTTTGCCGATGTCCGGACCACGATGACCAACGGTGGAACGGCGTTGATGGGTGCATCAACAGCGAGTGGAGAAAACAGGGCAGAGCGCGCGGCAACAGAGGCACTTTCGAGTCCACTACTCGACGGTCTTTCCATTCATGGAGCGAAAAATGTGCTCGTGAATATCACAGCGGGTAAATCACTCGGTATCCGGGAAGCAACCACAGCGACTGGTATCATTCAAAAAGAAGCCGGAGACGACGTAGAAGTCATTTTCGGGACCGTCATCGATGAAAGTATGGCTGGCGATTTACGAATCACGGTGATTGCAACCGGCTTTGATACGCATAAAAAGTTAGACGGCGCTGCTCGGCGCAAGTCGCTTCCACTTCACGCCGATATCCCCATCGCAGGATACAAGGGAGAGGAGAATCTGAAACAGTTGGATATTCCGGCGTACAGACGACGTTCAGCAACCGTGTCGGCGGAACCTGTCGACGGTGCGGATTCCGAAGGTGAAGAGACGCATGAGGGAATCCGCCGCCTCAACTCTGACGAAATTCAAAGTTCCGAAAGGATTTTGAAGGGAGACACCGACGTACCGGCATTTTTGAGGAAAATGATGGACTAGATTCGTCGTTGGCGTCCGCCGAAACACACGCTGAGTTACTTCGAGCGATTTGACACGCGGGTCAGCGGGAAATCAGAATCTCCAGTCCTGATTTTCGCCCCCCGAGTGTCAATGAGGGTCCGTCTGCACAAGCGTATTTCCCGTATAGAAGATCAGATGTGCGAGGGCTCGAATCGCACCGAGCCGTGTCCTGCGGGGCACGGCTCCTCCATTTTCACGGCGAGCCAACTATTGAAGATCAGGAGTTACCTTGGAGGCATTCCGTCAAAGCGAAGTCTAGGTTCAGCCCGAGTCTCAGAAATAACAAGATTATGAGATTTTTCTTACCGCTGCTTTTCGTTTTGTCGATTTCCTCCGCGTCGGTTCGTGCCTCGCAAGAAAAGAATATCGGAGTCGTTTGGGAGTCGCCGGAGAGTTCCATTCTCGCGGTATCTGATCTTGAAAGTATTCGGGCGTCGGGGATTACCTACGTTCGAACGGGGGCAATCGTAAGCCAAGCGATTTTGGATATGGCCGACTCGTTGGGGCTGACCTTATATCGTGAGCTACCGATTTTTCATTTGCCAGCCCGGCAACTTCTGGATTCGACGGCTTATGCGGTCAATCTTTTAGAGGAGCTCCTTGAAGCCGGTCGGAATCATCCTTCGGCAGGCCCCATAGGATTGGCGGTAAATAGCGACGTCAGTGATCCAACTGCGTGTACTTTTTTCCAGGACGTCCAGAGACAAATCCCGAAAGACACGCCCCAGCAATTTTATTACGTCGGATCCTTCGTCGAAGACGACGCCTGTAGCGAAACGGTCGATTTCGTTTTGCTGGATGTATTGGATGAACCAACACCGGTTCGCTATCTGGAAGACTGGGTTTCGATTCGGTCCACCAGGGTCGGACTGGCGAACGTGGGGTGGATGGTAGACCCGACAAAGAATCAGGGTCTCGGATCCTCCAATTCCTCCGAAGAACAAGCCCGGTCTCTTGAGAACACCATGGTGGCGTTAGCGGACCATGATGGTTCGACGATCGTGTTCATTTATCGGTGGAAAGATCAGATCCCGGGCTCAAGCGAGCCGCGACGTCTGAAAGAGCCGTACAACCGACGATATGGATTACACACATCGGATCGAATTCCGAGAGCGTCAAAAGATGTGCTTTCTACCTATCTGCAGACGGGGCAAAACGTGTTTGCCTTCCCGCCGGTCCAATCGAGTCGATTCGATTTTCCTTGGTTTGTCCTCTTGGGATGGTTATTGATCACCCTTGTAGCGGTCTTGTATGCATCGTCGCCCCGGTTCCGAACCATGTTGCCTCGATACTTTATGGCTCACGGATTCTACAGGAACGCAGTCCGGGAAGCTCGAGAAGTTTTACCAATCGTAAGCACTGCCCTGCTCACAATAACCGGCGTAGCTGTCGGGATGATCGGAACGCAGGTGTTCCTGGCCATACACGACACGTCTCCGTTTAAATATTTACTCGGACATCAATCTGCCCAGGTTCAGTCCATCGCGAACGCGATGCATGAGGGACCGCTACTCTCCGTGATTCTGATCGGGAGTATTGCCCTCCTTGCCATGTCCATCTGGATGGGGTTATGGATGATCATTGCTTCAAGAAGAGCTCCATTGTTACCGAGTCAAGCCCTCATGCTTGGAGTTTGGCCCAGGTGGCAGCTACTCCTGCTTCTCCCAATGGCCATGGCAATCCACTCCCTGTCTCAGGAAACGATGTTGTCCTGGATGGCAGTCCTGGTTCCACTCTGGATTGGAACCGCATTGTGGGGTTCGGTGCGCACGGCGTTTGATCTCTACAAAGTTACGAACTGCGGCCTGGTACCCGCCGTAATCGTTTGGTCTCTCAACCCGGTCTGGCTGTCGCTGGTAGGGATTACGGTCTGGTTCATCGTCCAAAGTGATCACACCCAATATCTCTGGCACCTCGCGACGAGAGGGTAAGCGCGAGGGCTTGGCTCGGGATTCGGCGCAAAATCGGCGCAAAGATTGGAGTGAAGATCGAAGAGACACGTGACGCAGAAAATACTACCGCCGCGTGCCACGATCCTGCCCTTCCAACGGGAAAATTTCAGACCGGCTTGATTCGGGGGTATCGGGTTCGAGAGATCGTTCTGTCACGGCATGATCCCAGAGACGCTCCGCCATATCGTTAAATACGTTTTTGTACTTCAGCCATCCGAAATGAAGGACAAAAGGAGTCATCATCATGTAGTCACTTTTCCCCGGAAGGGAGCAGTATAGCCAGAGAAGCGCATTTCGAATACGAGGTACCGGGAGTTCGCGCAGTCTGTTTGCAAGCGAATGATTGAAGTGGTGGCAGGAAACGCTGTTGAAGTCGTCGTCGTGCTCTACAAAATCAGCGATGTAGTCCATTTGAGGCGTGTTACGACCCTGATACCAGGGGAAAATGGGTATCCCTAAACGCGCAAACGCAAGCGCAAAACTCCATTCGCAGCTCTCCTCGTTTCTACCTTCATTTAGACGACTTTCGAAGTGAGTTTCTGACTTTCGACTGAGCAGGACTTCAGCCTCCAAACAAACCCGTTTACACTCCTTTCGATTGCTTGAGTATAGCATACCGGCCTGAACTCGAGGCAGGTAGGTTGCTCCAAAACGACGAATCGTTCGTTTTCGTCGATTGGTGAGGTACTGAATGATTACCCTGGCGTTTTTGGGGGCGCCAAAAAAGAAGTCGGCGCTGGTCACACCCGTCCCGGTAAACTCGAAAGCCGATAACTGCTGCCAGAGTGGATTCGGGTCACGACACCAGACCATATCCGCATCGACAAAAAGGCAGCGGTCGAACGGGTGAAACCGATAAAGGTGGTGTTTGAATCCGACGATAGACCGGTGTTCTTCAGGAAGCGTCTCGAGCGGCGAGAAAAGGGAATCAAGGCCAAGAGACCTCAACCGATCGATCGAAGATTCGTCGGTGAACAGGGCGATGGGTCGATGGCTGTCGTGGCGACGAATGGTTATCGCCGAGGCGACAGCGCTCTTCAAGTATTGTTCGGGCCCATAGGTATGAAGGACATATCCTTCCAAGGCGGGTCGCTGTTAAAGTTTTCGGAACAGAAATTACTCCCTGGGTCGTAAGGATTCGAGTGTATGAAATCCGACCGAATACATTTCGAATAAATCCAGCCGCCACCCACACTTCGGTGATTCAAAAGTTCGTCAGAGTTACTCTCTTTGATGGCTGAAACGCCTTTTTTCCCAACGAGGGATCTACGTCGACGACTCGACCTCGATCAACTTTTTTCGAAGCTTTGCCATCAGTTCGTCGAATCCCTTCTTTCGGATCACGCTCTGAAATGAACGGGCATAACCCCTTACCGTGCTGACTTCGTCTAGAATAATATCGGTGGCAAGCCACTCTTTGCCTGTGAATCGTAGCTCGTAAACCACTTCGGTCGGCACGTCTTTGTACGTGGTGGTCGTGACCACCCGAGCTTTCGCATCGGAGACCGTTATTTCACCGTAAGCCACATCGGCCCGGTAAACGTCCAGGCTGGCCAACGACTGATTCCGAATGATTTTAGCAAAAGTTTCAACAAATGCGTCCTGCTGCTCAGTAGTCAGTTTGGACCAGTGGCGCCCGAGGGCACCCTCTCCCATAGCTCGGAAATCAATTACGTCGTTGATAACGGAACGGAGATCTTCCCTCGCTTCATCGGAGATATCATCGTCGGTCCCCACAAGAGCTTTGATATCGACGTCACGGGCTTCGAACATCACGCGGATATCGTCTGCCGTTTCTTGGGCGGTGGCACCTGTTGTTAACAGACAGCCGAACACGACCAATGCTAGGATGGGCTTCCAACTATTGTACATGATTTGGGACACTGTTCAGAACACCGGATGGCCATAAATTCGTTACCAAGAGTCAGTAACGCCATTGTTTCTTACTTCTCCTCATTATTCAACAAATGTGCCACTCTGAATAATCTGAGTCAGGGCACCGGTCGCCTTTAATAGTCGGATAACAGAAACGTTGTAATCGTAAACGGCCTCGTGATTTGCTGCCTGGAGTTCTAATTTGGTTTGAACGGCCCGGACCAGGTTTTCTGTATCGCCGAGATCCAGATCGAAGTTAATTTCTTCACTTCGCAACCATTCTTTACTGATCCTGAACGCTTCGCTTTGAGTTTCCACTGCCGATCGGGCAATGAGGACGTTCCGATAAGCCTCCTCGACCTCAAACAGCACCAGTTGTCTGGCGGCTTGCTTCTGGAATCGGACTTCTTCAACGTTGTACTTAGCCTGCTCCACTTTCGCTTTGGTTTGTCCAAAATTCAGTTTTTGACTGAATCCAAGCCCCGCCCGGAATCCACGAGAAAGAAAGGGGTCGCTTACGTAGGGATTGCGCTGTCGGTGGCGATCGATAGCGAATGAGTATTTGCTACTTGCGGCGAGGAACAGCTTGGGATAGTACTCAGATTTTGCGACACCAACCAGTGCGTTGCGCGCGGCCAAGCCGGCATCAGCCTGGTCCAACTCGGGTCGATGTCCAAGGGCGATACTCTCGTAAATCGAGAGAGCTTCCAGTTCGAAAGGGACCACTTCAAGTCGCCTGGTACCCAGGTCGGGAACCGTTCCTTCGGGTAAAAACATTTGTCGTGCAAGGGCAGATTGCATCGTGCGGAGTTTCTGGCTGACTTCAACCACTCGGCGAGCAACTTCTTGCTCAGCTATCTGAACCTGAAAGAGATCGGCCTCGTCAACATCTGGATCGCCTTCGTCCATCTGGTGCTCGATTTCGTCGATGGCTTGACTGACAAGATCATTGGCATCCTCAGTAACCCGAATAAGCGCATCCGTAAGAAGGAGTCCATAGTATATTTCGGCGGTTCGCGCGGCCACTTTAAGAGTCGTAAGATCGACCGAGCCTTGCTCTACGACGACGCCGTATTTAGCCGCCTTTATGTTTCCGCTCAGTTCTCCCCATGTATAAATGGGTTGAACAGCTTCAATTTCAACAAAAGTGAAGGGTGAGAGATTATCCCAGTCGTTTCTCACCGATGGCTCCAGATACAATTCACCCGTCGGAACACCATCGATGCCTTTTAAGCCGGGCGAAAAGGAGTGCGCTGACTTGGCTTCAAATTCCGTAAGAAATCGATGAGATTTGGCGAAGCGCCAACGTGCGGCAGCATGGTTTCGGCTTGCTGAAACAGCCCCCACTTCAGGGCTGATTTCAAGAGCCCTCAGAATGGCGGATTCCAGGGTCACTACGACCGTATCTGTTTTCGAAATTACGGATTGCGAACGAGCGAGCGAGACCGGGAGAGCCGTAAACGCTGCCACGACTAAGATTCGGGTGATCCACAATCGAACATACATAATGATGCGATAGAGTCATGAAAAAGCTAATGACGAGAGCCAGGCATTGGCCGCATGCCTGCCTCAGAAGGTAACGGCCCCGAGGCGACCATAGCCAGCTAAACGCGACGAAAACGAGGCAGTTCTTGTTTGTGAACCAGCTTCCCGCTACCTTTCTGTGTTCTTTTTCATACGCACTCCAGTTACGGCCGCACGATTGCGGCTGGCAGGGAAGCCGGTAACGTACTAGCGGAGACCTTTGGTTTACGAGAGGCGAATTCCGGCGCTGTACCCGCAACTGTAGGCAGCGAACGTGCACCAGCGTTGAAGGCAGCGCCACGGTTCAATTGAGAATCGGAAGGCAACACCGGAGCTGAAGCAAGTCGAGCTCGTGTTGAGTACGCGCGCTCACCGCTGCAAGCCAGGATACCTATCTGGAGTCGCTCGTAACAATCACCTCCGGGGAAAGGGGTGCGCGCTACTGTCTATGGATATCAAGAGCGGAATCTCTTATTCCATGCATGTAACCTGCGCCCCGTTATTGGGGTACAGGTTTTTTCATGCGGCGTTCTTGGATCTACGAAATTCTCACCCTTACGCCGGCAATTTTTGCCACGGTCATCATTGCGAACGGGCAAGACCGTCGAGATTCTACGATTGTTTTGAGCGAAGTGGTTGTGGTCGATTCGACGGCCTTACGAAATTCGGAAGGACCCGTATTGATCAGTACGATATCTGGCGAACGAATTGGATATCGAATCGGAGAGTCGATCGCTGAACTGCTGCATGCCGAAAGTTTTTTATTTGTTCAGCGAATTGGATCGACAGGTCTGGCGTCGGCCTCCGCACGGGGGGCGGGCGCTCAGCATACCCAGATTTTACTCGATGGAATGGCTCTTGCCGATCCCCAGACTGGTCAGCTCGACCTGACGTCGGTACCGTCGATCTTCGTGCAATCCGTGTCCATTCACCACGGAGGATCGGGAGTAGTGGCGGGTCGATCAGCACTCGGTGGAATTGTCAATCTGCGAGCCGTTCAGGCACCGATGAAGCCTCTTTTTCGAGTATCAGGGGGCCTCGGTGCGTATGGACGCCGCCAATTATCGGCCCTGATATCACGCCCGTTTCGAACCATTCGATCGTTAATCGCAATAGACATTGCCCGGATCGACGGACAATTTCCCTTCGAAAATCCAACCAGTCTAACACATGAAAAAGTACGACGGGAGGGTGCCGACCGGAACGCGCAAAATTTGTATGCTCGATTGGACGGTGAATCACAGCTCGGTACCTGGCATGTGGCCACATGGATGGGTCGCGGTGATCGGGGAGTTCCGGGTCCGGTAAATGCTGAACCCATTACTGCCAGACAGCAGGACCGGTTTATTCGATTTTGGGCTTCCGGCCGCTTCGGCATTCCGGACGGACTACTTGACCTAGGCGTCTCGTACACAGCATCGAAGCTCGACTATGCTCACCCGGGTTCGAAGATGCCTTCCAGATCCAGGACGCAGACTATAGAATTTCAAACAACGGGACGTTATGTGGTATCCAAACTCTGGTGGCTCGAAGCATACGCATCGGTCGGACAAGATCGAACCCGCCTGGCAGGCGGTCGAACACAGCAAAAGCTCCGTACCAGGATAACGGCAGAACGGACCACACAAAGGTCAACGATCAGACCCGGGCTCGGCGTGGAGTCCACCTGGGTAAACGGGAACGATGCGATCGGGGTATTGCCGAGTCTTTCCGTCCGGAGAAGGTTGTTTTCAAAGAAAGCCATTTTCTTCAGATCGAGTATCGCTCGCGTGTTGAGAACGCCCACGTTTAATGAATTGTACTGGGTCCCGGGTGGCAACCCCGATTTGAGAGCAGAGAAAGGCTGGTCGGTAGACGCCGGTTTATCCTTCCAAATTACCAGGCGGCTTATGAGTATCGAAGCGCAAGCAACCGCGTTTCGGAGCTCACTTAAACATAAAATTGTCTGGCACCCCGCTCTTTCGGGTCCGTCGATACAGACGTGGCGGCCAGGTAACATCGGTCGCGTGGTCAGCCGCGGAATAGAGGGAAGTCTGTCAGCAAGAATAAAGTCGATGACAGGAGCATCAATCGTGGGTCGATTGATCTACGCATACTCGCGCGTCGAGGACAGATCCGCGAAAGAGTCTCGAACGTATTCCCGACAACTTAGATACGTCCCGGAACACGTATTGAAATCGGTGATCTCGGTATCGTCCAGCTCTTTTGGCCTTGACGTGTTGCTGACGATGATCGGACCGCGTTATATCACGTCCGACGAAACCCAGTCCGTATCCGCCTATCAAGAGCTTTCTGTTCGGCTGCGGGTTGATAGGCATACGTCGCACGGAAAGATCCGCGTTCAGCTGGCGCTCGAAAACGCTACAGATGGGCGATTCGATTCGATTCGTTTTTATCCAATGCCGCCCCGTCACGTACGATTGTACCTCAGTTACGAGCTCGGCTACAACCATTGAAAACCATGAATATCATTTTTTCCAGCCGTGTCCGACAAATACTCTTCC
>SMXL01000025.1 GCA_004356385.1 Bacteroidota bacterium | reverse complement strand
CTTCCAAAACCTTGACTCCAACGAATGGATGCTCCTCCGTAGTCGGATGCTTTTCGTAATCCATGTCGTGGAGCAGGCCGGTTATTCTCCACAACTCTTCATCCTTTCCGTAGAGACGCGCATAGAATTTCATTCCCGCCTCAACGCCGAACGCATGGCGGATCAGGCTTTCTGACTGGGTCCATCGATGGAATAATTCAAGTGCGTCTTCGTATGACGGCATGGCTTCACAAGCGTTGACAGTTCCTAGAATATATCTACCAGACGAAGCTCCTTCATGAACTTGTCCGGGTTGTTACGAAACTCCACGAGCAGAGCGTCCAGGTTGGATAGTACAGAATCCATTTTCTGATAGACACCCGGATCGTTTACGAATAAGCCCAGCGATCCTTCCCCGTCGTTGATCTTTCTCATGATCTCTGCCAGTGACGCCGAGACCGACTCGAACGATTTCAGGTTTCGATCAAGTCGGGCCATCGCCTGATTCAAGTTCCCGACAACCGCAGAAAGGGAGTCGGCATTTTCGCTCGAAAAGGCGGCCATATCGCCCGTGAATGATTCCATATTGTGAAGAATCTCGCTCAACCGGTCACGTTCTGCAGAGAGGAAATCATCGAGCATGGCGGCGCTCTGCTGAACGGAGACCAGAGTCTGCCGAATATCTGATTCCGGCTCACTGATTAAGGATCCTGCCTTGCCCAGTACTGAATTGAGCGTCTCCAAAGTTGCATCGATTCCATCCATAATACTCGGCGCTTTCTCTGAAAGACTACCGAGAATATCAGCCGCGACCGTACCCTCAACGAGGCCTCCCTTAGGAATAACCGGTGCATCCACCGGTCCAAGGATCACATCCAGCCGAACCACTCCCAGGGCCTCGAATCCAGCAATCCGGGCCGTCGAACCTTCCGTAACCGAAATGCTATTCTCGACATGAAATTCCACGCGAACACGCTGGGTTTCTGGATTAATAAAAACAGCATCCACCGAACCGACACCCACACCGTTGATTCGGACAAGATTTCCCGATATCAGACCGCCGGCGTCATCAAATTCTGAAACCAGATGATACGTGCCACGAAATAACGGAAGATTCTGGAAATAGCGAACGCCCAGGACGAATACGATTATGGTCACGATCAGCGTGACGCCCACTTTAAGTTCGTTGTTGTATCTCACGTGTTCTCAGGTTTTGGCACAGGCTGTATTTCTGGTAAATATGCGATCGCTGTCGAATAAAATACGGTTCTGAATCCGATGTTCTTATGGGTTACCGATCTGATATTCATTCGCTCTCACGAAATCGTTCAATATCCGGTCTTCGCTTGTATGCAAATCTTGAATCGACCCCACCCAGTGCATCCGACCCGCGTGGATGAAAGCGGCTCTGTCAGCGATTGAAAGAACCGAGTGCATATCGTGGGTGATGACAATGCTTGTCACGTTTAACTGGTCAGCCAGTCCCTTAATAAGCACATCGATCGTATTCGACGTCTCCGGGTCAAGACCGCTGGTAGGTTCGTCATAAAGGATATAGCGCGGCTTCAGAGCGACCGCGCGAGCCAGAGCGACCCGTTTTTTCATTCCACCGGACAGCTCAGCAGGCATCTTGGAGCCAACGTCAACCAATTCCACCATTTCCAGGCACGTGTAAACCTCTTTTTTAATCTCTTGATCGCTCATCGAAGTAAACGTGCGCAACGGAAAAGCGACGTTTTCAAATGAGTTTAGAGAATCAAAGAGAGCGCCGCCTTGAAATAGAACGCCGAACTGCCTTCTCACGCGCCTTAGTTCCGAATATGGAATCCGGTTGATGTCTATCCCGTCTACGGTGACTCGACCGCTTTCTGGTTGCAGCAATCCAATAATGTGTTTCATCAGGACGCTCTTGCCCGAACCTGAGCGTCCGATGATCGCAAGCGTTTCCCCTTCGAAAATTTCGAGAGAAACGTCAACAAGGACATGCTTGTCGTCAAAACGCTTGTTAATGGACTCTATCGAAATCATCGGGGCTTCACGTTAAAGAAGAGTAGCTGCCAGGATGAGGTCGGCAAAAAGAATGAATACACAGCTGGCTACGGCGGCCTGTGTCGTGCTTTGCCCGACACCTTCCGCTCCTCCCATCGTGAAATATCCTTTGTAACAGGAAATGGACGTAATGATAAATCCGAATACAAACGACTTGATCAGTCCAAAAATAGGATCGAAAGGTTGGAAAAATTCTCTGGCGCCTTGCAAAAATTCTCCGGCCGGAACGAATCCGAAATAGTGCCCAACCATGACCCCACCCGTAATGCCCACGAAGCAAGCCACCACGTAAAGAACAGGGAACATGAGAACGCCAGCCAATACGCGGGGTACAATCAGATAACCGACTGAATTCAGTCCCATGGCTTCAAGCGCGTCGATCTGTTCCGTGACCCGCATGGTTCCCAGCTCGGCAGCAATTCGGGCCCCTACCCTTCCCGCCAGGATAAAACCGGTGACCACCACGCCCAGTTCGAGGATCATCGACGGTACCACGATGGATCCGATGATGCTTTTGGGTAGAAAAGGTGAGACGAGCTGATAGGAGGTCTGGACTGTAGTTACCGCCCCGGAGAAGCCCGCCGCGAGCGCAACGATCGGGATCGATTCGACCCCGATCTGGACCATCTGGCTAAAAAAATTCTTTCTGTAGGTTGATACCTCGGAAAGTGCACTACCTGCGTGATAGAGGAGCTTACTATACCGACCAAGAGCCTCAATAGGCCCTCTTATCAACAATCTATAGAGAATCAAATACACTGACGGGCGCTCGTTGGACAGAAATTGGGAGAGCGATGAAGGTATAAAATAAATTGAATGTTTCGAGGATCACTAGGTACCCAGCTTGAAGTGGCAGTTACGAGGGGTTTGTTCGCTCGTGTTTGAGAGACCAGCTTATGACACAGGATAGTCAGTCCGTCCCTCTATATTCTCGCAGTGCGCTCTATTTTCAGAACTCTCTTCAATTTCACAGGTCTCTCAAATTTTAAAGCACTCTAACCCAGCCCGGTTCTGATGGCCAAAGTAAAAATTGTATTCGTTTGTCAGGAGTGTGGCAATGAATCGCCTCGTTGGATGGGCCAATGCCCATCCTGTAAAGCGTGGAATTCGTTTGTTGAAGAAACGCCTCTTCCCGTTACTCGTTCGCGCGGAGCCCTTTCAAAAATTGACAAGCCGTACGGAGGAAAACCGATTCGGCTTGATGAGGTCGGCTCGGAGCTGGAATCCAGGATGCCTACGGGAGTTCCTGAAATCGATCGCGTGTTGGGGGGTGGAGTTGTTCGGGGTTCCGCCATATTGGTCGCTGGAGATCCCGGCATTGGCAAGAGTACGTTGATGACCGAGCTCGGTCTCTACCTGAAGAATCACTCTATCCTGTACATCGCCGGAGAGGAATCACCAGGTCAAATCAAAATGCGGGCAGAGAGAATCGGAGTCTCCGGCGATCACATGAGATTACTCCCCGAAACCAACGTCGAATCGATTATACATACTGTTTTGGACGATCAGCCAGAGATCTTGATTGTGGATTCGGTTCAGACTCTGTTCAGCAGCGATGTACAGAGCGCACCAGGATCGGTGGCACAGGTAAGAGAATCAGCGGCGGCTCTCATTCAGCTTGCAAAAATCAGCAACATAGCCGTTTTTTTTGTCGGTCATGTCACCAAAGATGGAGCAATCGCGGGCCCGCGAGTTCTCGAACACATGGTCGACACCGTTTTGTATCTGGAGGGAGATCGACACCACGCGTACCGAATTCTCCGGGCGGTAAAAAATCGATTCGGGTCTACGAACGAGATTGGTGTATTTGAGATGACTGCCACCGGTCTATCACCGGTAAAAAATCCGAGTCGAATTTTCCTTTCAGATCGACAGGTTGAGTCGCCCGGGTCGGTGGTTGTTTGTTCAGTTGAGGGCACCCGGCCGATCCTGGCGGAAATCCAAGCCCTGGTCGTACCTACTTCGTATGCCACGTCCCAGAGAACCACCACGGGTTACGATGGTCGACGGCTGCAGATGCTCTTGGCCGTGATGGAAAAACGATCAGGAATGAAACTCTCCGGAAACGATGTGTTTCTAAATGTGGCTGGAGGTCTACGGTTGTCTGAACCCGCCATCGATCTTGGCATTGTCGCCGCCATCGCCTCTTCATTCAGGGATATACCCGTTGATCGAGGGACCGTGCACATCGGAGAAGTCGGGTTGAGCGGTGAAGTGCGAGCTGTGTCGCATCTCGAACCTCGTTTGAAAGAATCGGCCAATCTAGGCTTCAACAGAGCGCTCATTCCTTCGTTAGGTTCGGAAGAAAAGCTGC
Organism: Bacteroidota bacterium; assembly: GCA_004356385.1. The sequence goes on along the minus strand of SMXL01000025.1, from coordinate 1,032 downwards.
GGGTGGACGGAATCGAAGTGCAAGAACTCGATTCCATAAAGGATCTGATGGAGTCGATATTTTAGTTCGGTTGCGGGACGAGGTGAGTTCTAGGCTGGCTATCGTCGGAGGTGCGTCATCGTTGGAGGTGCTCGACCGAACCGTCGCTTTTTCCAAGAAGCACATCCGTCGTCATATCAAGGAAGAGCCCGTGATCCAGTACACCGGGAGTCCCCAACAGCGTCACATTCACCAGAGTAAGATCTGAAATGCCGTCAAATGTAGCGTCAACAATCCACAATCCCTGATCCGATACAACAGGACCGTCCTTTCTCGAACCCATTCTCAGCTCCGGGCGCCCGCCCAAGGATTCGATCACACGCATCACGGGTCCGAGTGCCATGGGTACAATCTCTACGGGAAGCGGCATTCCCGTCCCCAGCCGGTCGACCATCTTGGATTCATCGACGAGGACGACGAGTCGATTGGCCTGAGATGCAACGATTTTCTCTCTTGTTTGTGCTGCTCCCCTTCCTTTGATCAGATTCAGATCTGGATCCACTTCATCTGCGCCGTCGAACGCCAGGTCGATCCGCTCAACGTCATCAAGGTTCACGATTGGAATACTAAACTGCTGTGCGAGGCGTTCGGCTGCAAAAGAAGTCGGAATCCCACGAACCGATAAATTTTCTTCTGCTATTCGACGACCCAGCGCCTCGATGGCCATCGCCGCAGTCGATCCGGTGCCCAGACCCAGCACCATGCCGTCTCGAATCCAACCGGCCACTCGTTCACCGACAAGTCGTTTCGCATCGTCCTGAGTCATCGGCGAACGAGTTTGCATCGCAGGGTTTAACTGATGTGGGTGATGAATTGGAATCCAAAAAAAAGAAAAAGAAGCTCATTCCGGCGGACCAAAGGTACTCAGAAGCCGGATCTTTCACACGACTCATTCTGCCATACTACTCGAATCGAAGCGACTCAATCGGGTGTAGTCGCGCTGCCTTGAAGGCGGGGTATCCACCGAACAAAAGAGCGATTCCGGTCACCATG
>SMXL01000024.1 GCA_004356385.1 Bacteroidota bacterium | reverse complement strand
TCGTTTCTCAGTCTCTTCGCTTAGAAGTACAGCCACGACAACCACCGCATATTACTCTGCGTTCGTCTAAACTAATCCATATCAATCGCTCAAGATGGTATTACGCCCGTCCTATTTCGTATTGTTGGTATGAGATCCACACTAAATTTACGAAGTCACTATGAAACGGGTGTTCAAGTGGATAGGAATCATTATTGGGGGCATGGTCCTGCTCCTGGTAATAGCAGGACTCACCGTATTCATGAACGGGAGGTCAAAACTCAAGGGTTCGTTTGACGTCGGTCATTCACTGGGTGCCATCGCGGCAGATTCGTCGCAACTGGCCAGGGGAGAATACCTCGCTCGGACGGTAAGCCGCTGCAACGGATGTCACGGCGATCAATTCCAGGGAACGATTCTTATTGATGATGCCGCTTTCGGCCTGATTCCCGCCCCCAATCTTACGTCCGGAAAAGGGGGAGTCGGCGGGCTGAATGAAAATGTGGACTGGGAAAAAGCACTTCGTCATGGCGTAGGACTCAAAGATAGAGTCCTTGTCGGGATGCCGTCGGAATTTTTTACGGCATACGGAGATGAAGACCTTAAGTCCTTAATAGCGTTCCTGAAGACCGTCCCTGCAGTTGACAACGAACTCCCTCAGAGAAAGCTCGGGCCGATGGCCTACGTGCTTATCGGGACCGGTATGTACAAGCCGCCGGCCATGGCGCTCGACCACGCAGCCGTTCACCAATCAGCACCACCAGTAGCCCCCGATGCTGCGTATGGAAAGTATCTGGTCAATATTATTGCGTGCGGCGAGTGCCACGGTGCCGCCCTGCATGGGGTGGAATTTGAAGGACCGCCACCGGGACCGGACCTTTCGCCCGAGGGCAATTTAGGGGAGTGGACCGAGGACGATTTCGTACTTGCTCTTAGAAGTGGAACGACGCCAGACGGCCGAATTCTCGACTCGGAAATCATGCCATGGCCACGCATGTCGAGATTGTCTGACCTCGAATTGAAGGCGATGTGGAGTTTCCTGCAGACTATATAGTCCCGACCTGGTCATTCAGGATAATTCGAGGTGCTTCAATGCACGCAACGAACTCCCCAAACGGCCGCTCTTTCGATCCGCGACCGCGTCGTGGGGACTCGTAATTCCACTTCAGCACGTCGCCGTCACGACCAGCGTCCCAATCTACCCTTGCTTCGAGCATTACGACATTGGCGCCCGCTTCCGTAAGCACCTTCGCTGCCATACCACCACCTGCACCGGAACCCACAATGCAGACATCATAGACCCTTGGTGACTAGATGTAAGGCATACGCAAAAAAATTCGGAGTCTATCTACTCACGGCTCCCCATACCGAGGACGTAGCCAACAGCGCCACCTGCAATGGCAAATCGTATCGCCCAGAGAACCGTATCCACAAGGACAAACGTCAATGTCATCGAGGTCATGGAATACAGATCGAATCCGAGCCCAACTCCGAGAAACAATCCGATCAACGCACCGGCTTTAGCGCCACCTGCGAACGTTGAGATGCTCGCCCATTTGCCATAGATATAGGCAATAAAACCTCCCATCACCAACTGCGACAAGACCATCGACCATAAGGTCGGCTCTGTGCTCATAAATGGCGTATTCTCAAGCACAAATGAACCAAGCGCCAATCCATAAATCAGGCCACCCAGTACAAACAGCGTTACGACGCCGGCGAGCACGCTCAACAGAAATTTCTTCGTATCCATCGTAGCATCCTCGTAAGTGAACGGGTTACAACGACAAGTACACTGGAATCGAAAATATCTGCCAAAATAATTCGTAAGAAACGAGCAAGAGGTTGCGAACGGGACGATTAGATCCAGTCCAGCTCGTCTCTGGTTCGCTCGGTCCGAACGGTACCCGTATTCAATGTGGTCGACGGTTCAAAAAGAAGAACGTGTGCTAATTCGTTTGCCACTGGCCTGTGATCGATTCCTTTTGGTACCACGAAGAACTCTCCTTCATCCAGATCCACTTGGCGATCACGAAGCTCGATGGTGAGGTGTCCTTTCACGACCAGAAATAGTTCGTCTTCGTCCTCGTGGTGATGCCAATCAAACGCGCCGTCGAGTTTAGCCAGCTTGACCTGCTGACCGTTCAGCTCAGCGACGATTTTTGGTGACCACGTTTCTTGAAAGAGATCAAATTTTTCAGCGAGATTAACTTTTTCCATAGCTACATGTTATGTGCTGGATTTTACCACGCGCTGCCGCGACGTTCGATCGAGGCTTTGCGCAGGTCTGTCAAGCGCGTAAATCCAATTCTCTTTCCTCAACCATATAGGTACCTGCTTTCGAATCTGACCGGTTCTCGATCCATAACGCGAGATCACTATTACTGCAGAGACGAGTACAATCATTGCAAACACGATTCGTGTGTTGAGCATTTCACCTGCCAAAAGCCAACCCAGCATAACGGCAACCACGGGATTCACATAGGCGTACGTGGCTACTTTTTCAGAAGGTGCGTTCTTGATCAACCAGACGTAAGAACTGAATGCGATGAGCGATCCGAAGATAAACAGATAGCCGAGTGCCCACCAGGAGCCAGAGGTGATCGCCGCCAAGTCCAGCTGTGCGGCTTCTCCGCGAACAAGCCCAGCGATCAACAAAGACAATCCTCCACCGACCATCTGTACCGCGGTCGACATGAACGGGCTTGTCGGCAGCTTTACATCTCGTGAAAGGAGCGATCCGAATGACCAGGAAAATGAACCCACTAATATTGCGACCATGGCCAGCATTTCCTGCCATGAAGCGGAGCGGAAAAAGGCAATGGGGTTAACCAGCAATACAATTCCAATTGCTCCGAGTATCAAGCCGAAAAATACAGCGGCATTGGGTCGCGGTCCTCGCTTCCACTTCCATTCGAGCAAGACCATCCACAAGGGCAGACTGGTCACCAGCAAGGCGGCGATTCCGCTGGCGATGTATTGTTCTGCTAAAGCGACCGCCCCCGTTCCAACAGCAAGCGTCAACGTGCCTATCAGCAGACCACTCTTCCACATTTCTCGATCTGGCAATTCAACGCCGAGTCCTCGCATGACGGCGAATAGTAGAATTCCTGCGAATCCAAATCGGGCCCCAAGCATGATGAGGGGTGGCATAGACTCGATTGCGAATTGGATTGCCAGATACGTCGAACCCCAGATGAGATAAACTGCCGCAAACGCACTTAGTAATTTCCAGGTACTCGCCGAATGTTGACGCAGATGCTTCATAAACATCTCGGTAACAGGATGAAAAGAATCAGTTTTGAGCTCTGATAAGGATCATTTGTCGATAAGATTCATTTATAATTTTGATGTTATGTATAAGGAAAGATTATGAGCTATGAATACACTCTCTATTGATCAATTACGGTCATTTATGATGATTGCAGAACATGGGAGCTACACCAAAGCTGCAGAAAAATTATTCAGAACTCAGCCGGCGATCAGCCTCCAGATGAAGCGCCTTGAAGAGCAGGTTGGTGCTCCGTTGTTTAGACGCGTTGGACGAGAGTCCAGACTCACGGAGGCAGGTCGAATGTTGATCGGTTATGCGCGGCGAATTATCGAGTTGAACCAGGAGGCCATTGGGAGACTCTCGGTCGTTGAAGCTGCTGGCACCGTTAAGATTGGTATGCTCGAAGAGGTCACACTTCGTCCTCTTGTCGGACTCCTCACCCGTTTTGGGCGGCTATGTACTCGGATTAAAATTGAACTGGAAGTCTCAACCAGTTGGGAATTGGTCGAAAAAATTCGGAAGAACGAACTCTGCCTGGCGGTTGCGAATGACGCGTACTCTGCGCTGCGCTCGACCAGTCTCTGGACGGAAAAATATTACTGGGCCATCGGTCCGGACTTCGATATGGGAGAGTACGATGTCCTTCCGTTAATTGTAGATCCGATCGACGCTCCGTGCCACGGTTTGCAGGAAGCGCTTACCGAACTGGATGTGGCAGGAAAGAGGTGGGAAGTCGCGTTTGCGAGTCATTCGTTGCTCGCGACGCAAGCCGCCGTTAGAGCTGGCTTAGGGGTTGGAATGATTTCCGAATCAGCATTGTCGGATGATCTTCAAATCGTTGGGTCAGACGAAGGGATGCCGGAGCTTCAGGATGCGAACATTGCCTTGTATCGGGGAAGCGAGGCCAAGTCTTCTGCAGTCGATTCGCTCGCAGATTTTCTAATTGCGCACTTCAACGAGCCGTACTCAAACTGATGGGCATGTGGGGCGCCAGGGTGTGCCTAAGAAGATCGTCTCGATTATGCTCGCGAGTCTTGTTTCATTTTGGATAGTTTTACGAGTAGAATACGCGATCGTGCCCGCATGGCTGCGGATCCAGAAAACTGGATATCTTCGAGCCTGGCCTTGGGACCAGCTCGGTTGTCGGGGGCAAATTTGAGAAGATCAAACAGGCCTTGAATGGCACACGTCCTAACGATACTGCTCTTGTCACGGAGATAGGATTCGAAAATAAGATTCGCCTCTTCAACTTCGTTTTGATTCAGATCGAGTTGCGGAATTGTCTTACTCATCTGTTCGCGTACTTCCCATTGATCGATAACCGCGAATTCGTTCATGATTTCGAATTTAAACGCGTTGAGCAGGCCCGGCGACTTACGACCTACTGTAGCGACGACCTGAGCAGATCTCGAGCGAAGAATGGGATCCGGGCTTCGCAATCCATCCATAATTTCAGGGAGTATAACCGGTCGTGTAATCACCTCATTTGCCACATCAATGGCCTCACCGATTGATCGCCGCTCTCCTCCCGTTAGTCGATTTTGGATAGGTGTGAGAGTCATCGATTCAGGTTTGTTCTCCACCTTCGGGTCCATAGAAGAAAACCCACGTAGAAAAATCTGTGCTGAACTCAACAAATCGGTGTTCGATGCCTGCCCGGACGAACAGGACTTCTCCGGTCTCCACTTCCTGGTGGATTCCATCGTTGATAAAAGCGCCCGTTCCACTCGCAACAACATAGATTTCGTCTCGAGAATGGGGTTGTTGCAGATCCGGGTCACCAGGCTGGTAGAATTCAACCACCAGCGAGCCGTGAGTGAACTGTTCCGCGAAAAGAGAATCCGAACCCTCCAGGTCCTTCAGGGCGTTCCGTATAGTTAGTCGTTTCATACGCTGGTTTCTCCGGTCCCATTGTCAGATCGCCGCAGCGACGGCTTCTAGCTCAATAAGGCAACCGTGATGAAGTTCTCGGCTCGGGACAATGGCCCGTGCTGGGCGATGATCACCAAAGGCTTCGGCGTAAACTTCATCGACAGCTCCCCACAGATTAATATCGGATAAATAAATCGTGACTTTGAGTACGTGATTCATATCGCTAGAAGCTTCCTCCAGGATGGCGGCAAGATTTTGTAGCACCATTCGAGTCTGTTCCTCGATGGGTCCATTCCTAATTTCTCCTGTCGAAGGATCCACAGAGAGCTGACCTGAAATAAAGATCAGCCCGTCGTGCACGATGGCTTGTGAATAATGGCCGGCTGGTGTGGGAGCAGAAGGGGTAAAGACGGATTTCACGGTCGCGGATAAAGTCGATTAAAGTTGTTCATAATACGATCCCGGCTGGATTCATTCGGCGGAACGATTTTGGAAATTATTGTTTTCCCAGCGCATACTCCACGACGTGAGCTCGCAGAACTCCGTTTCGCCCAAGATTTCGAAGCCCAGGCGCGTGTAATACTCGACATTTCTCTCGGTCTCTGTCGTGAGGGTGACGCCTCGTGACTGTTCTGAAACACTCATCTCTTTCATGTGCTCTACCAGGCGTGTGCCTAGACCGGACCCCTGGTGATCCGGATGAACGGCGAGCATGCCGATAAAATGATGTGGCTCTGAGGGCAGAGCCAAGTGAGACAACCGGTCAAATTCGTTCACGCGATTCCATGCGCTCTCGCCCAGTACCGCTCGAACTTTTGACGCGAGATGCGGCAGCGGCTCTGGCAGCGATTCGAGCGGTGGACTCACGAGCGCTACGGCACTGATTTCGTTTGCCTCGTGAATACCGATCACCGGCCATCCCCTCTGAAGACAATCATCGGTATAGTACCCGTTAAGAATGTGGAGATGATAGTCATACTCCTTGCCCGCGACTTTCAAAAAGTACTGCATCGCAGGATAATCGTGGAACGCTCTTGCGAGTACGTCTACGATAGCATCTCTGCTGTCACTTTTTAGATTTCGCAGGTTCATTTCGAGAAGATCAGTTTCCCTGATTCGTTCGCTGCAAGAGATCACTAACTTGCGCGCTCGGCGGAGGCAAATTCGCATACGATGGACTCCGTCGACAGCAAAGATCGAGAACAGACGAGAGCGTCTCGTGTAAGACGAGGTGAATTGTAATTACCAGCTATGCGACCGATCCGACGATCCCTCTGTTTTTTAATCGTTTCGTTGTTGGGATTTTCAGCTGCCTCGATCCCACTCAACCAGATTTTGTGCCACTGGCAAATGGATCATGGCTCTTCAGGGCAATTACATTCCCAGCATCTGGGGGTAGAAGAGGATGAGAACGAAATCAGAGAGCATTGTTTGGATGATTCCGAAGAACGCTCTCTATTGGATTGCTGCGGACAGTGCCTCACGTCATCGATCAACTCTTACGTCGGGCCTCATCCAATTCGATTCCGCATTTCTCTGCAGCAGGCGACGATGCTCACTTTATCGACAGGACGGAGCACGTTGATTCGTTTCGAGAGAAAAAAACCGCTGCAATTGATTCAGGAACAAATTCGACCATTCCCCGCGTATCTCGAGTTCGGCTCAATATTGATCTGAGAAAGGGACGGGTCTCTGACTAAATCAGAGACGTTCACATTACAGTCGCATCTGTACCTCCTTTATTCTCAGAACCATATTCCGATGCATCGTAGAAAATTTCTGGCGGCTGGTGCTGCTGCCTCACTCGGTGGAGTTCTTCAAGGAATTAACCTCGCAATGGGCCGCTCGGTTGAAGATAATGCACCCCATTTTTCAACAAGACTTGAGCCTACAAACGCACACACCGGGTATAAAGAGTTTCACCTCTACGTCGATCTCGTTCAGCACGAAATCGTACCCGGCGTATCCATTCACACGCTCGCGTTTAACGGCTCAATTCCCGGACCGGAGATTCGAGTGAACGAGGGAGACCATGTAAGGGTTGTCTTCGAAAACCGAACCAGCCTGAATCATACGATACACTGGCATGGCATACACGTCCCGTGGCGGATGGATGGAGTACCGTACATGACGCAATTACCGGTCATGCCCGACCAGACATTCGTCTACGAATTTGATGCAAAGCCGTACGGCACCCACATTTATCACTGCCATTGGGGTACGATGCTTCATATGCAGGCCGGTATGTATGGCGCAATAATTGTCGAACCGGTTGAAGGTCAAACTGACCCCATTCAAGATGCATTTCCATACGAGCGCGAATACACGCTTATCTATTCATCGCACGACACAAATTTCATTCGCAAAGAGCTGAACGTCATGCTGGAGAGGATGAAAGAAAGGAGCTTCCTTATGATGAACGGAAGGTTTGATAAGGAGCGATTTGGATTGTTTGCCGATGTCCAAGATCTCAGAAGGGCGATGGCTGGTGGATATCAACCTCCATATACGACGCGTCGGCGGACATCAGCGGACCTTCCGAGTCCGAATTTTTTCACGATCAATGGTAAATCATACCCGGAGACACCTCGACTCATGATTCGCGAGGGAGAAAATATACGAGTACGTCTCATCAATGCAGGCTCCTCGGTGCACTCCTTGCATCTCCACGGAACAGATTTTTGGGCGGTCGCGGATGATGGCTATCCGTTGCCGGATCCTCGTCGGATGAACACGATTTTACTTTCGCCGGGTAAAACTCACGACATCATTATTCCGGGTGACAACCCGGGAATCTGGGCGTTTCACGATCACGACACGAGACGCGCAACAAACAATGGAGTGTACCCGGGAGGAACGTTAACCGCGTTGGTTTACGAAGATCTGCCCGAAATGGAGCGAATGGCCATGACAGCTATGCCTCCAATGCAGGGAAAAGATATGGTCGAAAAGATGTCCGATAAATCGATGGAAATGGACGGGCTTACCCATCTCCCCTTTATCTCACTAGACCAATAGGCGCGATAATGAAAAGCCCAGGACGATCCAGATACTTGTCCGCCAAGTTCGTATTCGGTCTCGCTTTCATCCTTTCAACTAACTCTGTAGTTGGGCAGGAATTGATCCCTGAGTTGCGTTTGGGTGCCAGAGGCGTTGTTTCTGGGAATATCAACCTGGCCGACAAGGAAACCGCAAGCGCGGTCAGCGATTTTTCGGACTCGTCTGTTCTATTAGGTGCCAGACAGCAGCTATTTGGATCGTACCGTGCACAGCTTGTCGTGGGGTTTCAGTTTCCGGACGCCGAGTCACAACTTGGGCAGGTGTTCTATCACCATCTCTTTGTCAGATTAGATAACCGATTGAATGTCTTTCAGATAGGGCGAAGTCGGCTTGACAGTAATCTGATGGAATTTCCAACGCTCAGAGATGACGATGCCCTGTCTTACACAGACGCACAGAGTCCTTTTTCAGATGGTCGTAATTCTGAGGATACACAATTCGGAAATCTGGTTCAGTTTGGGCGTTATTTGACCACACGCATTCGTCTTGACATTCACGGAGAATACTATTCCGAAACAAGACGTGAAGAGGAGAGCTATGAACTGAACACTGCTGGTTTTACCATCGGATATCGAGTTCCGGAGAGTCAGCGGTGGAACAGACACCTTTTAGACCAGCTGGTCTTCGGAGTCGAGGGATTCTTTTCTAAAGATGATCCAGACGCGGGACTAGTGGACGAGGTACTCAATAACGTTAAGCTGGGGGTGGCTATTAATCTTAGGCCGGATCCGGTTCATTTTTGGAGACTCGTTCATCAGACCATCGTCTCCTTTGGCGCAGATGATGTTCGAACGATTGATTCGTATCTGGATACGACGCGTGCGCGAGCACTCGCTTCGTTCACGTCAGTCGAATATGTGAGGAGGCGATTAGAACGACCGGACTTCCGCGTCAGCATTGGCGGAGGATTCAGAATATTTCCAGAATTAGATACGGACTCGGGTCAATTTTTGATTTTCGGGAATTTTTTCCGTCGGCTCGGGGCAAATTTTGACGCGGGGGTGCAGGGAGTATTCGAGTCTTCGTACGGTGATTTATCGGGATATTTGCCGAACAATTCTTTTCGGATCAATCTTGCGTTTGTCTATAGCATCGAACACGTATTTAACAATCAGTTTGACGATAGAAATAGCATTTTAAATCTGGAGCACGGGTACATAAATTAATCGACTATTCAGTCGGGAAAGCGCACGGCTCGGCATGTCCACAGCGGACGGACGAATCATTAAAAAAGGGATATTAATCATGAGACGAACTCCGGATGGCCACGCACAACCGTCGGCTCTCGGAAACAGAATGGAGTGTTCCAGAGGTATAAACGGGCGGTTGAATATCATTTGCCGAAACGGCTTATTGTTTGCCATTTCGTACCTAATTCTGATATTTACATCGATCACATCAGTCGGCATGGAGCGGATTGTAGTTGCAGATACGACGGAAGTATTAGCGACTCTGGACGCCTTTCATCAGGGACTGGCGAATGGAGATAGCACGACGGTCGCGGATTTGCTCTCGTCCACCGTTTCAATTTCCGAAGGTGGAAAGATTGAGAGTAAAGAAGAGTATCTGTCAGGTCATTTTCATGGAGATTCAGCTTATCTCAGCTCCATGACGCGCGAATCGATTTCGAGTACGCTGACGATCCGGGGGGAAACGGCATGGGTCGTATCGAAAACTCGATTGTTCGGCACGTATCGCGATCGTGAGATCGATTCCAACTCCGTGGAAACAGTCGTTCTGATTCGCTCGAATGGACAATGGTTGATCGATGCCGTTCACTGGTCGTCTGGAAGGCGAGGATAGAGACATCCTTCCGGGCGGATACGGGTTATTGGATGGAG
>SMXL01000023.1 GCA_004356385.1 Bacteroidota bacterium | reverse complement strand
TTCGTAACGTATTCAACCTGAAGCAGATAAGATGAAAGCCAGGATTATTACAGATCGCATACGGCTGAGGCTGACTCCGGAGGAAGTGGAAGCCCTCGTCCGTGGCGACAGATTGGCAACCGGAATTGACCTAGGCGCGATTGGAATGCACGGCTTTAGCGTGTCGTCTGTTTCGGCGATTCATGAGATCACCGTGGCTCTGGAAGGTGCGATATTGCAAATTGGAATCCCTGAACAAATCGTCCATACGTGGGCTCATTCAGATCAGATTGGGATAGAGGCTTCGGTGACGACTGCCGAAGGGCGTTCAGTATTCGTACTGATCGAGAAAGACCTTCCCTGCGAACACCCGAAGATGTCGTAGCTTCTTTAGGCAAGGGAAGTCGCGCAGAATTCGTTCGGCAATGATTCCGCGTATCGAGCGTCTCCAGCAATCGGTCTAGAACGCCCGTATCTTCACGCCCTGAATCGAGCATTGTCTTCACTTTCTTCTCTCTGAGCGTTATGGCTCCTATCGAATGGCAGTCCGCCGGCGACTTTTCGGATATTAGATTCCACAAAGCCGAAGGCATCGCCAAGATCACGATCAATCGTCCCGAAGTACGCAACGCGTTTCGCCCGCTTACCGTGTCCGAGATGCGGAGTGCCCTTCAGGATGCAAGGGATGATCCATCCATCGGCGTGATTATTCTCACCGGCGAAGGAGAAAAGGCTTTCTGTTCCGGAGGAGACCAACGAATTCGTGGAAACGCAGGATACACCGAAGAAGGAACCGGGGTTGAACGACTGAACGTGCTGGATTTTCAGAGAGATATTCGCACGTGCCCGAAACCTGTAATCGCCATGGTGGCTGGATGGGCGGTCGGTGGTGGTCATGTTCTCCATGTGATCTGCGATTTAACCATTGCTGCTGAAAACGCCCAATTCATGCAAACTGGACCTAAAGTTGGTTCGTTCGACGCGGGTTACGGCGCCAGCTATCTGGCACGAATTGTGGGTCAAAAAAAGGCCAGAGAAATTTGGTTTCTTTGCCGACCGTACGACGCTCAGCAGGCGCTAAATATGGGACTTGTGAACACGGTCGTCCCTCTGGAGCAACTCGAAGAAGAGACGGTTCAGTGGTGTCGCGAAATTCTTTCGAACTCGTCCATGGCGATCCGCTGTCTGAAAGCGGGATTGAATGCAGACTGTGATGGTCAAGCGGGGCTGCAAGAACTGGCGGGTAATGCGACGATGCTCTTCTACATGACGGAGGAAGGTCAGGAGGGTAGAAACGCCTTTATTGAAAAACGGTCGCCTGATTTCAAGAAATTTCCGTACCGTCCTTGAGTTGCTGACTCTGAAACAATCGAGACGTTCAACGCGCGAATGGTGAGGACAGGCCGTGCCGGGTAAGGTGAGCATATGGATCATGGCTGTTCGTCCCAAGACACTCTGGGCGGCTGCCTCGCCGGTGTTTGTCGGAGTCGCGTTAGCCATTGGAGCCGGTGTTGTTCGCCCGGGTATAGCGGCGTTGACACTCGTTTCGGCAGTTCTTATACAGATCGGGACCAACCTGTACAATGACTATAAGGACACCGTCCGTGGAGCGGATTCGGTGGCTAGAAAGGGTCCAACTCGAGTGGTTCAGGCCGGACTCGTATCCCCAGAGCAGATGAAGAGGGTTACCGCAGTCGTTTTTTCTGTAGCAGTACTCGCAGGGCTTTATCTGATGATCAGAGGCGGGTGGCCGATCGTACTCATCGGTTTGAGTGCCATACTCTTTGGGGTGCTCTACTCCGCCGGTAAATATTCGCTCGCGAACCTTGGTCTTGCCGATATCTTTGTGTTCGCATTCTTTGGTCCTGTCGCCGTAGCCGGCACCTACTATGTTCAAGCCCTCGAGTGGCCGCTCTCCGTCTGGCTGGCTGGCACTGGTCCAGGCGTTCTCTCGATCGCGATCCTGCTGGTGAATAATATCCGCGATATGGACGAAGATCGGGATCATCAAAAAAGAACGGTAGTGGTTCGATTTGGGAGAAGGTTCGGCTATTTTGCATACGTGGGCTGCTTCCTTTTAGCAGCGCTGACACCGGTCTTGCTCCATTTCTGGTATGACGCGCCACTCGGGGCGTTGGCAGCCGTGCTCATCATTCCCTTCGCGATTCCGACCATTAGAACTCTCATTTCTACACCAGTCGAGCGAATGGAAGATTTGAATCCGGTTCTGGAGGCAACCGGTAGACTGCTTCTTCTCTATAGTCTCCTGTTCTCTGTGGGTTGGATTCTACGTCCATAATCCCAACTACTCGACGTATTGAAAATCACTTCTGCCGAAATATTCCACTATGAAAGGCCCATGCAGTCTCCGCTTCCGGGGGCAGCCAATCCCTCCAGCAAGACGCACAACGGCCCGAACAGGAAGGGCCTGCTCGTCAGACTTACTTCCGGGGCAGGGAGCGAATCGTGGGGGGAAGTGGCTCCGCTCCCAGGGCGGAGTCGAGAATCTTTGGAAGAAGCGGGGGCTGCGGTCGCAAAAATTCTCCCTTCTCTCGTGGGCCTAGATTTGGCTCCTTCTTTTCAGGGGTGGACGGCGCCGAACGTGCTCAAGGGCCTGCCTTCTTCGTGCCAATTCGGGTTCGAACAGGCGATCTTCAGCCTCGCCGCAGCTGACGAATCCGTTCCACTTTCAAAATGGTTTCGCGAAGATTCGAGAGGGCAGGTGCCGATCAATGCGTTGTTGGCCGGATCGAAAGAGGAAGTCTTGGCCCAGGCACGCGAGAGGCGTCGGGAAGGGTACGAGGCCTTCAAACTAAAAATTGACACGACGCCAGTCGATCAGGGGACGAAGCTGATTGAGGAGGTTCGCTCCGCCATTGGCGCGGACGCAGAATTGCGGCTCGACGCGAATCGAGCCTGGGATTTCGACACCGCGGTACAATTCCTTTCACGGGTAGAAGATCAGAATATTGCCTATGTAGAGGAACCCCTTGCCGACCCCGTGCTTCTCAAACGATTGGGTCAAGCCACAACTGTTCCGATTGCACTGGATGAGTCGATTGTAGAAATCCTTGAACAAAGCTGTTCTTTGGAGGAGTACGCCTTTGCACGCGCGGCGATTCTCAAGCCAACCTTGATTGGCGGAATGGCGGTCACCCTGGATCTGGCGGAGCGCTTTGTCAACATTGGTGTCGAACCGGTCATCACATCTTGTTTTGAGACCGAAGTGGGTCATGCCGGACTGGTTTCTCTCGCCGCAGCGATATCGGGTTCAGGATGGGCCTCCGGCCTGGATACACTCCGATTTTTCGATCCCGGACTGTCTCCTGCTCCGTCACGTGCGGCCTATCATGTTTCTTTGTGCGAAGCGCCGGAGATTTCGCGGCTGGCACGCATTGTCTAACCACTCATGATCGATTGAACGTGTCCGATTCGTATCCACTTACTCATTCACGCCTCGCTGAGTCCGATCAGATCGAGTGCCCGATCCGGTTTCATTCCCGAACGACGCCGAAACACATAGCCGTTTGGGCGCCGGGAAAATCGATTTCCTATAACGATCTCGATCAGGCTGTATCGACAGCTTCCGCCCGGCTGACGGTTGGGTCCTCGCAGGATCGAATCGCCGTATGTTTAAAAGAACCATTCGATACGATCGTTTGGCTTTTCGCATCCCTGCGGGCACGTACCGAGGTATTCCTGATCAGCAGGAGGCTTCCCGGGTCTGCAAGGGTGAAGGCATGTTCCGCTTCGGGTGTCCGCCGATATGTTTCGGACGTGGGAATCGATCTCGAAGGCGGCATTTCCATCCATCCGTCGACCGGTGACGAAGATGAGATTGCTCCAGCGTTATACAAGCGCATGGCCTCGACGGTGCAAGACGCAGCGTGCACACTGTCGTTAGATGCGCCGGCCACGCTCATGTATACATCAGGGACTGCCGGCGCGTCAAAAATCGTCGTTCACACGCTTCGAAATCATCTCTCCAGCGCACTTTCTTCGAACTCCCGGATTGCTGTTTCCGCCTCGAGTCGATGGCTATTGTCCTTACCACTTGACCACGTCGCGGGACTCGGAATTTTATTCAGGACGTTTGTTGCCGGAGGCGCGGTAGCGCTTCACGATAGTATGCAGACCATTGGAACGGCGATCGACGAGACGCGATCGACACACGTTTCTCTCGTAAGTACGCAGCTTCAGCGGCTGCTGGATGAGAAATCAGCCGCACCGATCAGTTTGAAAGAAGTACTCGTCGGAGGCGGGCCTATTTATCCCTCCCTCATTCGACGGGCCATTGAGAGTGGTTATCCCGTTCGCACGACATACGGGATGACCGAGATGAGTTCGCAAATTTCGACGTCGGATATCTGGACAGAGATTCGAAAAGAATACTCAAGTGGTCGCGTTCTGCCGTTGATGGATCTCAAACTCGACACCGAGAGAGAGATTTATGTACGGGGACCGTCCGCTTTTCTTGGTTACCTGGATTCGCAAGGGCTGTTGATGCGCCGGGAGCCGGGGGCCTGGATTCAAACTGGAGATACCGGCATCATGAAAGGCGAGGAACTCAAGGTCACCGGTCGCCAAGATGATATGTTTGTTTCGGGTGGTGAGAACATTCGACCGGAAGAAATCGAACGCGCCCTTCTGGAAATTGATGGAGTTGAAATGGCGATCGTTGTTCCTGTTTCAGATGTGGAATTTGGATTCCGCCCCGTTGCATTCGTTCGATGCTTCGGTCGCCCCGTAGATGCCGATTCGATTATTGGGCAACTGAGGGAGAAGCTGGCATCGTTAAAAATCCCGGATCGAATCCTGAATTGGCCACCTGAAATGGAAACGGAATCCATGAAGGTAGACAGGCGACGTCTGAGGGAACTGGCAGCTTCTATATAGTTTTAGTCGCATGTGTTCTTGTTTTCACCTTTTTAATCGGCCGCTGCAACAATGGTGAAAGAATCACGTAGTCCAGCTTCACAATTGATCAAGAATTGCCCGTCAGTAACGACTGCCTTAGTTGCCGACTTGTGGACGGGAAACCATGAAGGGATTGCATGAAATTGGATAAATCGAGAATAGTACTGTTTGGTGCCCTCATCGTACTCGTTATGGTGCTGATGAGCGGAGGGTTCGGGTTTCATGGCTTCGGTATGATGCACGGGGGATCATGGGTGCGTTGGATTTTATTCGGACTCCTTTTCTGGTTCTTGTTCTCGCGGTGTGGATGCGGTCGTAAGTGCGGATGTAACTCGTCCGAAGAAGCAGACGACGAATCTTCAGAAGACTCATCAGAGGATTCCAAAACGGACACTTCTGAAAACGACGCATAGACGTCGAACGATTTTTTTCGGTGGGCGTGCAACGCCCTGTTAGACGCTGAAAATGCGCCTCGTATCCAAATGGATGCTTAGGCGCTTTTTCGTTTTATAGAATCGGCGGTTTCGACAGATAATTGAAGCTCTTTTCTCGATCCTACGGTGCCGGGCATCCACTGATCATCCTTCACGGATTGTTGGGTTCCGGAGGAAACTGGCACTCGCTTTCGTCAAATGTCTTCTGCGAGCGGTATCGGGTCATCGTTGTCGATCAGCGAAATCACGGTCGATCCCCACACTCGGAGGAGTTTTCGTACGATGCCATGACGGAAGATGTGGTCGAATTGATGGACGATCTAGAGATCGAGTCCACTCATCTTCTCGGCCACTCGATGGGCGGGAAGACCGCCATGAATTTCGCCCTGCAGCACTCTGTCCGTGTAGACGGGCTGGTAATTGCAGACATCGCACCCGTGGACTATCCTCATCTACATCGGGAAACCCTGGATGCGTTACTGACGCTGGACTTAAGCGACTTCTCTTCGCGAGATGAGATCGATTCTGCGCTTCAGAATTCGTTCCCGGATGGTTCAATGCGCAATTTTCTTATGAAAGGGGTGGTGCGAGCCGAGTCTGGATTTGAATGGATGTTTAATCTGGACGCCATCAACAAAGGTTATCCGTGCCTGATGGAGGCTGTGTTAGGATGGCAACCGTTCGAAGGTCCCACGCTGTTTGTTCACGGCGGAAAATCCGATTATGTACGGCAAGAACACACG
>SMXL01000022.1 GCA_004356385.1 Bacteroidota bacterium | reverse complement strand
GAGTGGAGTGGAACCATGTCTATGATGAATTGGGCGACGACCGGGAAGGACATCCAGTGGATCATTCGCGACACCCGATCCGGGTACGAAAACACAAATATCGAATGGCGCGTGCCGCGAGGAACGGTCGAGAAAATCAAAATCCACAATCGACAGGATGCTCAACACGCAATGCAGCACCCCATCCATCTGCACGGACAACGTTTTCTTGTGGTGACCTATAACGGTCGTCCGGTTGAAAACCTCGCCTGGAAGGATACGGTTCTCATTCCGACAGGCATGACGGTGGAACTCGTCGTGGACTACACGAATCCCGGGCGGTGGATGATGCATTGCCACATCGCCGAACATCTGGAATCGGGCATGAAGCTGGTGTTTGAAGTCCTGGACTAGCAGATCAGGTCCGATCGCTATATTATGGTTTTTAATGTTCGCGCGTCAGCATGTCGCCACCAGATCATGCAGCGAAAAAATTCTGTACAATCATTCCCTGTTTTCATCACGTGTAATCATCATGTTAATCATCATGCGTAGAACGATCCTTCCGTTTTTCCTTCTCGTTTTCATAGTAAATTTCGTGTACGCTCAGGAGCAGTATACCGACAACGTCTCCCAGTACATTAAATATGAGCGGGGCACGATCGCGCTCGAAAACGTGACGATCATCGACGGAACGGGAAGTCCTTCGAAGCCCGGACAGACCATTCTTATTGAGGACAGCCGAATTGCAGCCGTGGGTCCAGCCGGAGAGGTTGCCATCCCTGAGGGCACGGAAAGAATCGATTTTACAGACCACACCGTGATTCCAGGTCTAATCGGGCTGCATGACCACACGTTTTACACCACTTCCCAACGCGAGATTCAGCTCAATTTCACCGCGCCGATGCTTTACCTGGCTTCCGGCGTGACGACCATCCGAACGACGGGGAGTATTGCCCCGTACGCTGAACTGAGTTTGAAGAGAACGATTGACCGGGGAGCAGCGGTTGGCCCCAAGATTTTTGCGACCGGGCCCTATATGACAGGTGGTACGGCGTTGAGCAACGAGGCGAAGCTGAATTCGGCGGAAGATGCGAGACGAGTGGTCAAGTATTGGGCCGAAGAGGGGGTCTCTTGGTTCAAGGCGTACACGCTGATCTCAAAAGAAGAACTGGGTGCGGCGATCGATGAAGCACACAAACATGGGTTAAAAGTGACCGGACACCTGTGCTCGGTGAGTTTCAAAGAGGCCGTTGCCCTAGGCATCGATAATCTGGAACACGGGTTCTTTACGAATACCGACTACGATCCCAATAAACAGCTGGACGAATGTCCGGGTGGATTCCGCACGACGCTGGCTGAGATGGATATGTCTAGTCCGGACGTTCAGGAGACGTTTAAAGCGATGATCGACGCCGGAGTGGGAATGACCTCGACGCTCGCCGTATACGAGATGTATATTCCTAACCGGCCGCCGCTGGAACAGCGCGTACTGGATGCCATGTCACCGGAGACGCGTCAGGAATTCCTCCAGACGCGAGCGGAGATCTCGGAGCAGAACAATCAGCTCTGGGGAAAACTATTCAAAAAGGCTCTCGAGTTCGATTACGCATTCGTTCAGGCTGGAGGGACGCTCGCGGCCGGCGTCGATCCCACTGGATACGGTGGGGCTCTGCCTGGATACGGTGACCAGAGAAACTTCGAACTCTTGCTCGAAGGCGGATTTACGCCCGTCGAGGTGATTCAGATTATGAGCGCCAATGGTGCAAAAATTCTAGGGATTTACGACGAAACCGGCTCCATCGAAGTTGGAAAACTCGCCGATTTAGTCGTCATCGACGGCGACCTTGAAGTATATCCGGCGTCTATAAGAAAAGTGCAGTATGTTTTTCGGGAGGGTACCGGGTTCGATTCTGAACTCATGATTGAAGCCGTCCAAGGACTCGTTGGAATTCAATAGAGTATGATTAAATACATCGCCGGGGTTAGATTCAACGCCGTAGTTACATCCATTGCCACTGTTCTTGTTCTCTTTTCGACGGGCTGTGAAGAGCCCGCGATTGAGATCGAGGACCACTCGGAGTCACTCTATTTTGAAACCATCGGCCGTGGTCAAACCGGAGACGGCCGTGATGTCGTCGAAGTGGTCGCACGGGACGCAGAATCGTGGGCCAGGCTGAGCACAAGCGTCCGACCGCTTGCGCCGTTTAAAAAAGTCGATTTTTCCCAGACCATGGTTGCACTGATTGCGATTCCAACGGAATCGGGAGGGTATTCGATTGAAGTTGAGACCGTCGAATCTCTGAATGGGGTGATTACGATTTCCTACCTGTTGAGTGAACCCGGAACGGATTGCATCACTCCGACGGCTTTGGCGCTACCGTCTCAGGCCGTGTTCTTCAAGCGGGAAGAAGGAGAGGTTCGATTCGTTCGGCGGACCGAGGACTATAGTTGTGAAATGTAGCGGCTATCCTAACCGCGGAGATCCTGAATCTTCGCATCGAGCACCGGTCGGTCAACCATTTCATCCGATTCTATCATACCATCACGCAGACGGATGATGCGCCGGGCGTGTCGTGCGATATATTCTTCATGCGTGACGACAAGCAGTGTATTCCCACGGGCGTAAAGTTGCTCGAACAGATCCAGAATCTCTTCTCCCGTTTTCGTGTCCAGGTTTCCGGTAGGTTCATCGGCGAGCAGGATGGAAGGGTCGTTGACCAGTGCACGGGCTATAGCAACGCGCTGACGTTCGCCGCCGGACAATTCGTTCGGCTTGTGATCCATTCTGTCGGAAAGACCCACTTTCTCCAAAGAAGCCTCCGCGATCGCTCGTCTTTTTTTCCGGGCAAGGCCTGAGTAAATGAGAGGTAGCTCGACGTTTTGAATGCAATTAACTCTGGGTAGGAGATTAAATGTTTGAAAGATGAATCCAATCTCCTGATTTCGGACTGCGGCCAATTCGTCGTCGTTCATTTCACTCGCTTCGAGGCCATTAAGGGCATAGGTACCGCTTGTCGGCACGTCGAGGCATCCAATAATATTCATCATGGTGGACTTTCCGGACCCGGAAGGCCCCATGATGGCCACGTATTCGTTCGGGTAGACTGAAACTGAAACGCCATCAAGGGCACGTACCTCGGTGCTTCCCATTTTATATATCTTCCGGACGTTCCGAAGTTCGATAATGGGTTCAGGCCGTTCTTTAGGATTAGACCCTCTTTGAGGATCAGGCCCTTTTTGAGTAGGCTGCATGATTTAGGAAGAGCGTATTAGGAGTTTCCGGGTCGTCAACTGGATCGGTCTCGAGGTTCTTCTTCTTTTTCGCGAATGGGGTCATTTGGCTCAAGCGTGCGCGACACCACCCGGTACGGACCAATCACGACAATCTCGCCCTCGCTCACGCCGGACATGATCGCGATATGCGTATCGTCCTGAATGCCTGTTTCGACTTCGACCATCTTTGCGTGCTCGTCGACCATCAGGAAAACGACTCGTCTCAGGTCTTCTTCGTCGTTGCGTCGTGATTCGACGCCGTTATCTGATAGTTCCGAATCTCCGTCGTCTTCGTAATCGAGTTGATTAAAATCGCGAACGGTTACGGCCTGGATCGGCACCGAAATCGCAGCGGCGATCGTTTCTGTAAAGACATCCACCGTACCACTCATCCCAGGTCGGAAATTCGGAGTCACCGCACTTTCCATCGGGATTTCCGAATTTGAGACGACGTTGTTGGCCCCCGAGGATTCGAAAGAAATATTATGAGGATCGAGAATCCTGATTTTTACAGGAAAATTTGTGATCTGTTCGGACGTTCCACTACCCTGAATGCGCGCTGAATTCGCGATCTCGGTTACGATCCCATTGAATGTGCGATCGGGGTAGGCGTCAATTTCGACGGCCGCGGTATCGCCGACGGAAACGTTGACGACGTCGTTTTCATTCACATCCACCTCGAGCTCCATGCGGTCCAGTTTTGCAACACGCATCATTTCGGTACCGGCAAATTGGGTCGTGCCCACGACTCGCTCTCCCAGCTCAACGTTGAGAATGGAGACCGTGCCATCCATTGGAGCATAAATGCTGGTCTTGGAGAGTTGCTCCAGAGATTCGGACAGCATGGCCTCGTTGATTTTCACCGAGTAATGGGCCGCTTCGAGCGCGGCTGTCGACGTAGCAAATCTGGTTTTTGTCGTCATGTACTCCGTCTCGGAAATCGCCTTTGACTCATAGAGCCGCTCCTGCTTGTTTAACTCAAACTCGGCATTCAGCAAGTCGGCCTGGCGCTGGGCCTGATTCGCTTTCGACTGCAGCACTGAAGCGTCTGCTTGTTCCACCTGAGCCTCGTAAAAATCTGGTCTGATACGGACCAGAAGCATACCTCTCAGTACCGGATCGCCTTCCTTGACCGGCAATTCAATGATTTCACCGGATACATCAGGGCTGATTTTCACTTCGATTTCCGGCTGCATTTTACCAGAAGCCGTCACGACCTGGGTCACCGAACGGATGCCAACTATTTCAATTTCAACGTCCTTGGGCCGCTCGCCGGACCCGATAAGGCCTGTAGCGCTTACTACGACCCCGAGGACAATTATCAGGCCTACAAGCGCTCCAATAAAGATAAATAGGCGCTTTGTGGCGTTTTTCTTCTTAGCCATGTTAAAATAAGGTGCGTCTGTTATTCCCCGAGCGTACGGGCTTTATTTGATCATGTTGCCCGGCAGAAGGGGCGATTCATCAAGGTTCCATTAAAACAGCGGCTGTGAAGGATCGAGTATTCCCTGGTAGTATTCCAGAAGGTGCTGCTGGAAATGAAACTGAAAAATGGCCTGGGCACGCCCACTCGACGCATCGGTGTAGCGGGCCCTCGACAGAGTCAGTTCGACCAAGGTGGAAGCACCTACATCATATCTTTCCTGTTCGACTTCCAATGCCTGGTCCGCTGCCCGAAGCTGTTTCGCAGTAACGTCCAGCTGCTTTACGCTGGTCTCGTAGTCGTAGTAGGCCTGCCTGACGTCGAGTGCCACCGACTGCTGCATGGCTTCTAAATCGAGCATCGCATTTGCATACTGCACACGAGTTCTTTCGACGTTGGTTTTTACTGCCAGTCTATTGAAAATCGGAATTGACAGGTTAAGACTGAGGGTTTTGTTCGCGTTGTCCTTCAGCTGATCCCTGAACGAAATATCGTCTTGAATATTCGAGTAGTTTGATCGGTAACTGCCCGAAAAATCAAGTCTGGGAAGATATCCTGCTTTCGCAACCCGAATTCCCTGGGTAGCGGCTTCTATGGATGACTCCTGCGCCCTCAAGTCTGATCGGCTCTCAAATGCCCCTAGCATTAATCTCTGCGGATCATACTCTGTTATCGCGAGGGGAATATCATCGGGATCTGGAGCGGTGAATTCATAGTCGCCCAGTGGATCCAACTGGAGCGTTTGAATCAGACGCGTTTTGGCCACCTGAAACTGGCTTTCGGCGTTGAGAACCTGGGCTTCACTCGCTGCCGCGGATGCCTGCTGCGTGTATAAATCAGAGACCGCTCTCACTCCTGCATTCACAAATTCCTCGATCTGTTCGACCAGCAATTGCTGAGCCGCCATGTCTTCCTGTCGGATCGCAAGTCTCTCTTCCGTAAGTATGACGTTCAAAAAATTACTGATGACGTTGAATACGATCGTCTGGCGCGTTCTATCGTAATCATACTCTTGAGCCTCCAGGTTCAATCGAGCTTGCGCAAGAGAGGCTACGTCGGCGAATCCATTGAAAATGTTAAGATTCGAACTGGCACCCATGTTGAAACTATCGGTGGTTTGATTCACGTTGTCACCGACGGTCGGATCAAATGAAAGACCGTAATTCCGCGAGGTACCCGAGCTCAAATTAAGATTTGGAAGAAACGCGGCCCGTTCTGCCGCTACCGTGGCCACCTGTAAGTCGACGTTGTTTCGAGCCCGCCGAATCGTAACACTTCGCTCCAGTGCAATTTGAACGGCATCGTTAAATTCAATGCGTTGAATTTCCTGGGCGGTCGCAGCCGGTCCCGTAATTGAGATAATTACGACGAGCATGAGGAGACCCCAAAGGCCCCTAATTGGAGTCATAATGCGTCGAGTGTTAAATGCATTCATGGTAATGAGAACAGGTTTATTCCGTCTTGGGATGGGTTTCGCGAGTAACAATTAGAGTCCAAATAAAGCATAATGGACCCTTCTCGACGAACGTCTCTATCTAGACGTCAGACTCATCGAAATCATTCCTCGAGCCATCCGTCTGAATTAGGGTAAATAATGCGTCTTTTCGATGATCTATATGATTCGATCGACCCGCGCGTGTACGGTTCCGACTGTTTGGTGTTGCGAGAAGGTCTTGACAAGAGCTTCGTAGGTGCCCGTTTTACAGAAAATTGGAATTGGGTTTATATCGTCCGCTCTACCAGATGTAAAATCACGCATTCGTTCGGTCGATACTAAGACACAATAGCCCCTCAAAATCAATCAAGGGGTATGAACGAGCGTAGTTCTTCCCATAAACGTGCATCAATCATGAAATATTTTGTGTTCATGTTGGCGGCTTTGAGCTTCGCGTGCGCTGAACCGCTGGTGGGAGAAACCTATGAGTCGAAGGCAGACGGTCATGTCTGGACCATATCGGGGGTATTCACCGGGCGCGACGCTGCCATAGCTTGCGGAAACGAA
Source organism: Bacteroidota bacterium (assembly GCA_004356385.1). Next base: position 41 of record SMXL01000022.1, on the reverse strand, counting down.
GCTGAAACTTGCGTAAGACTGACTCGACCCGAAACGGTGGG
>SMXL01000021.1 GCA_004356385.1 Bacteroidota bacterium | reverse complement strand
CGTCGATGCTGGTTAGACCTTTCGTCGAACGAATGCCCACGAGCATGGTGTGCGAAGATGGACCCCTGATCGAATTTCCGGTATCCGTTCCGAGTCCAATCATACCCAGGCTTGCGGCCACAGAAGCGGCTGTTCCTCCGCTCGATCCTGCGGGCACTCGCTCTAGGTCGTACGGATTTCTCGTGACCCCAGCAAGCGAACTCTCTGTCAGGTAGGGGCTGAAGGCCCACTCAGCCATGTTGGACTTCGCCAACACGATGGCGCCAGCTTCCTTTAGACGCGCGACCTGAAATGCATCGTCTGGAGGTGTTGATCCTTTCATGGCCGCGGAGCCGGCCGCGGTTTGGAGTCCTTTGGTGTCGTAGTTGTCCTTGACAATAATGGGGATCCCATGGAGAGGACGAAGTTCTCCTGTTCGCTTGAACTCGTCGTCCAGCGCGTCTGCTTCTTTCAACGCTTCAGGATTCGTGACGACGATCGAATTCAGAAGAGAGGACTGGTCATATTGCCGTATTCGGTTCAGGTATCCTTCGACGAGTTGACGACTCGTCAACGTTCCCGACCGCATGGCCTCGTGCGCCTGGGAAACGGTCGCCTCTACAAATTGAAAATTAGTGGGGGTGTCCACGCGGGAACCGCATGCTATGGTGAACAGGCTCGCCAAAGCAATGTAGTGGAAGGAGCGTCTCGAGTTCATGCCGACTTCTGAGTCAATGAGTGGGACCGTCAATTTAAGTCGTTCAATCGATGGAAGACATTATCCGGTCCATCGGATAAAGCAGTGGGAACGGATTCTGGATACGATTTTATCAGCGAGTGCTTCTAGCGACTCATGAATTCAAAACGATTCGATGTGATGCAGACGATTTATCATCCTGGCTCTGAACGCGGCAGCGCCGACCACGGATGGCTGAAAGCCAGCCACTCATTTAGTTTTGCAGGGTTTTTCAATCCGGATCGGATGAATTTTGGAGCTCTCCGTGTTCTCAATGACGATATAATTGCTCCCGGGAAAGGCTTCGGGACCCATCCGCATGACAATATGGAGATTGTCACGATTCCGCAGTCGGGCATCGTAGAACACAAGGACAGCATGGGACATGTCCAGCAATTGCTGCCGGGGGAAGTACAGGCGATGTCGGCAGGCTCGGGCATTCTTCATTCCGAGTACAACGGGTCAGCAACTGAACCGCTCAAGCTCTTTCAACTCTGGGTCCTGCCCAAGAAAAGAAACATAGAGCCCCATTACGATCAGCGGGCTTTTCCGGAGACCGGTCGAGAGGACAGGTTTCAGTTTGTTGCTTCGCCGAACGGAATCGACGATTCGCTGCCCATCAATCAGGATGCTTTCTTCTCACTCGGCGATTTTCATGGCGGAAGCGAGGGCGTGTATGATATTCAAATGCCCCCGAATGGTTGCTACTTGTTTGTGATTGAAGGGCGAGTTGAGATCGAAGGTCAGACGCTTGGGTCTAGAGACGCCTTAGGATTCTGGGAGGCAGCGTCGATTGATCTTGATTTCAAAGAAGATTCGAAGCTCCTCTGCATCGAAGTACCGATGCTTTAGTCGTTAGAGATGATTGTCCAGACTGCATACGTTTTCGACAATCTCCGTATCACACAAGAATGATATTACTTGACAAAGAGGCACTTATGAAGATTCGAACTTACAGTTTTTCGATTTTGTTGGCCCTGCTACTGATCGCCGCCGCAGGTTGCACTTCAACGCAAGAGATCACGCGGGCAATGCACGATTGGGAAGAAGGCCAAACCGTTTCATACGAAATGGTTCAGAGCCAAAAGCAGACGCTGGAAATTCCAGGTGCAGGCAAACAGGAAAACCCCGGTTCCACCACGATCAGTTTGTCGGTTGCGTCGACGGGACCCTATCAATTCACCATTTCGGTTACTGAGGCGGAAGCCGTAGGAACGCAGACCCCGATTTCCGCACTGGTTGGATTGGAGAGTGCCGTAGTGCTTGAGCCCAACGGAACGATTGTCACGGCGTCGGGCCTGGGGGATAATGACTATGTGATGGCGGCAGGTGGCGCAGATGAGTTTCAGGAGAGTCTTCAGGGAATCTTTCTGATTCTACCGGATGAGCCTCTCGCCGCCGGTGTGTCCTGGACACGGGAGTCTGCCATATCCTTTGCGCAGATGGGATTGGAGGGCATTCGGGAATCGACGGACAAATATCGCTGCGTTGGACTCACCACTTACAACGATGTCTCCGCATTCGAAATCGAGCTTACGAGTGACGTTTCTCTTATTGGATCCGGGAATCAGGGCGGAGGAGAGATGGATATCACCATGGACGGAATGCTGGAAGGTATTCTCTTCGTTGATGCGTCTTCTGGAATTCTGCTCAGCAGTGAAATGAAGGGTGAAATAGCGGGAATGATCGATATGGCTCAAATGGCTATTCCCATGACCCTCGATATCATCCTTTCGACCCATATCGTTGAGTAGCTTTTACAAAAATGGATTTTCAGGGGTGAAATCGCGGGCTGGTTCTGTATGTTATTGATCGAATGATCAATAACATTGTTTAGTACAGTGGCCTCAAAGCGACGGAAGCCATATCAACCAACTCTTCTCGAGTGGATCCGGACTTTGATGCCACGGCCATTCCAAGTACGGTACATGCGAGAGAGCGGGCGACTGCCTCATGGTCTAGAGATTGCTTCAATTCTCGCCGTTCGGAAGCGTTCGAAATGGCATGACTAAAACCGGAGATTAAGCGGTCTAAATACGAGGCCGCTTGTGCCGCCGCTTCAGGTATACTGTTCGACGATTCGACCGCCGTATTAGCTAGCATACACCCCTTTCGCGGCTGTTGGAGATCGTAAAATTCGACTGCCTGGGCTACAAATCTAACGATTTCAGTTTTTGAAGCCCCTTTTCGTTCTAGATCTGTAAATCGTGGGTCAAGAATCGATTTTTCGTAGTGCTCCAGGCATCTTCTGAAAAGGGATTCCTTGCCTCCAAACGCGTTATAGATACTCTGACGGCCGATTCCGACCGTATTCACGATATCGCGGGTCGTAGTCGCACAATATCCCTTCGTCCAAAATAAATCCATCGCCTTGTTCAAAGCGATGTCAGCGTCAAATTCCCTCGGTCTGGCCATAGTGGGCTCCTGAACTCTAGAGTATCAAAGCCGCAATATAATTGATCATAAGATCAAAAATAAATTCGATTTCCGCCGTTATTACGCAAAACGTCAGAACTACCGCAGTAGAACCACCGTCCGCACGTCTGACGCACCGTCGACTTGAAGTACGAAGAAGTACACACCGCTAGCCAGATGATGTCCATTGACGCCTCGGCCATTCCACACTTCCTCGAAAGATCCGGGTGATCTTGTTTCGTCGACCAGCGTCCGTACTACTAGACCGAGTGAGTTGTACACGTTGAGGACTACGCGAGCAGATTGCTGAATTGAAAACCGGATACCGGTTGTCTGTCTGAATGGATTCGGGAAAATTGAGAATAGATCGATTTCACGTACAGTCGTTGAATGTAAACCGGCAATTGCGGTGATTTCGTTCTCATCATAGCGATGCACATATCTTCCGACTGCGTAGGCAATCGACCCATTGACAGCGAAAATGCGACTGAGGCCCACATCGAGTTCTCCGTCCGTTTGGAAAGAACTGTACGGCACCAGCGATTCCCAGTTCGCCCCCCCGTTCGTCGTCACCGAGGTGATCCCGTGTCCGCCCGTCCATCCGGTACTCTCTGAAATGAAGCCGATTGCTTGTAGCCCGAATGGAACAACATTGTCAAATACTTCGATTTCAGCCCAGTTGACACCCGCGTCTATGGTTTTCATCATCTTTGAGAATCGATTCTTCCGATTGTTGATGTATTCAATCGAAAGATATCCGACCGCTGGGCTTGGGAACGAAAGTTGGGCTCCCCATTCCCCATCTACACCTGTCTTCCTGAATGTCGGTATTTCCTCTAGCCATGTATCGCCTCCGTCTCTCGTTCTGAGTACTACTGCATCTCCGAACAAGTCTATACTCGTCCCACCAGTGACAAGCCCAAACTGACTATCGGCGAAATAGATATCGGTCGCTGTTTGCGCCTCGAACCCAATTCGTTTTCCCGTCCACGTAGCTCCACCTGTTAAAGAGGTCAGAAACCAGGGACCCTCTGTGGTAGAACCGGTGGCGTAAATCGTTTGATCACCTACGACCCATATTGCGCTAATTCCTAACGGGACATCGCCTTCGATTCGGCCCGTAATATCTGTCCATGATGCGCCGCCGTTCTGCGTTTCGAAAAGGATGTGTCCGGCGGTTTCCGATCCAACCCATCCGGTTTGTTCGTTTATAAAAGCGATCGCTCGAAAATCGAAAGCGCCTTCACCATCGAACTGTTGCGACCAGGTGTCCCCTCGGTCGTTGGTTCGGAATATCTGACTTTGATCATTTACCAGCCATCCGGTTGATTCGTCAATAAAGAAGATGTCGCGATGGCGATTGTCCGCTCCCGCGTCTGGGGAGTTCGGCAAATAGGTCCAGGACGCCGGAGGAAACTGAGCACGTGTTCGAACCGGGAAAACGAGGCACCAAAGAGCGCACACGATCACCAGAGTGCGCATGGGTAGCCATGGAGAGGACTCTATCGGGAGCAGAAGAGACAAATGAACGGAACCTCCGCATTTCTGGTGCTGAGAATGAGGTCGCATGGTGGTTCGGCACCTGCAACCACCATGTCCAATACCGACGTTAGCGAAGAAGCACGGCGTGTTTAACTTCGATGTGCTCCCCGATATCCATCAGATACAGATACGTTCCATTTGCCAATCTGGATCCGCCATCATCTCGGCCATTCCAGGTCAGGGTGTACGTTCCAGGCGATTGGAACTCGCTAAGTAAAGTCCGCACCTGGCGTCCAAGAATGTCGCGAATCGTAATACGAACGTTGACGTTTTCGAAGAGCGTATACCCGATCGTCGTACTTTTCTGGAACGGGTTCGGATAGTTCTGATCCATCTGAAACTGAGCCGGGCGTTCGGGTACGCTTTCGGGAGCGATGTGAATCGGTATGCTCCCGTCAAATCGGTATGTGTACGCTCCGACCGCATAGGCGAGCGTGCTATTGATGACGAATATCCGATTCGTTCTACCGTCCAACTCACCGTCCGGATTGGTGTCGGGATCATAATCTGAGATTTGCTGCCACGTTGTCCCACCATCAATCGTAGCGGACGTCTGACCGCGACCGCTGGCCCATCCAATTTCCTCTGTAATGAATCCGATCCCCTGAAGTCCCGAAACCTGTGTGCTACCTGGGATGTGGTGTTCGGTCCATGTGAGCCCCCCGTCAACCGTTTTTAAGTACTTGGCGGGTTCGTTGTCGTTATTCCCTGTGTATTCGAGAGATACATATCCGACGAGTTCGCTAGGGAAAGATATTTTCCAACCCCATTCACCCCCTACGTTCAAGCTGTGACTGGTTTGATGGACCTGAGTCCAGTTAGAGCCACCGTCGATCGTTCTGAGTACGACCGCATTTCCCTGAAGCATCTGCGCGACGTCGGCTGTGCCTCCAACCGCGTAGCCTTCATTCTTGTTTTTGAAATACACATCTACGAGTGCCTTGGCCCCAGTACCTACCAACTTGCTGGTCCACGTCACACCACCGTCTGTGGACTTCAGAAACCAGGGCCCGCCGAAAAAGGCACCAACGCCGTAAATCGTATTCTCGTCGACCACCCACAGCCCGCAGATCGATTGAGGTATCGTTCCCTTAATTCTTGACGTGAGATCAAACCAATTTCGACCTCCGTCAAAGGTTTGAAAGAGGACGCGGCCCGAGGAAAGGCTTCCGACAAAACCGATTCGATCATTTATGAAGGCGGTACTTCTAAATCCTAAGATCGGGTTCGAGTACAATAGCTCCCAGGACGAACCTCCGTCTTTTGTGCCGTAAACCTCGCCCCTGAGATTCACGACCCATCCCTCATTTTCATTGATAAAGACCACATCATCGTGTCGTCTTCCATCCGCTATGGGGCCCTCTGAAAGCACTTGCCAGCGCCCTTCTACAAGTTGTGCGGTAGAAACTGGGGTGGAGGCGAATCCAAGAATCACCACGAGAAGAACGACCCAACCCGATCGGATTCCTGGAATTACTGGCTGATACCGAGAGGTCCTATTTGTCGAAGATGGAAAGCGCATTTCAATAATTGTAAGCAGAACAAAGATAGGTCGTTAGGTCATTTGGAACGCCCTTTCCACGAGCCTGCCGTCATCCGGCGTCTGCTCCTCTAGTCCTCTGACTCGAGTTCTTGGCGGGAGAAAAATTCTACGATTATCGGATTTACGATTTCCGGCTGCTCCAGATGCGGCAGGTGTGCTGCCCCAGCCACGGGATAAAACTCTGCACCGGTGAGATCTGCTACGACCCGGCTCTCGACGAATGGCACGGTCACGTCTTGTTTTCCCCATAGCAGTAACATCGGAATGCCCGACTGCCCGAGGAATCGAAAATTTTCCTGGTGGTCGATGGTCGTAAAGTGATAAAACGTGGAGATTCGTGAATGGCGAAATCCCTTGAATCGCATCTGAATTTTGTATCGGTCAATCCAGTCTGGAAAATTTTCAGGTTCTATAAAATCGACGGCCTGGCTCTCGGCGGTGGCGTCCTGCTGAGAGAGGACAAATAGCATATCTGAAAGCCATTCCGGACGACCAGGCGAAGGATACTGTCGATAGGCTGGATCTATGAAGGCGATTCTTCTCACAGCTTCCGGGTGGGCCGCTGCATATGCGGCCGCCACCATTCCTCCCATCGATAGACCGATCAGATCGAACGGTTTCTGTAATCCGAGGGTTTCCACCAGATCGGAAATTTGGCGCTCGTAGAGTGCTCCATCGTAACGAACCATGGGGCGGTCCGAGAATCCCCGTCCATAGTAATTGTAGCGAAGAACCCGAAATCCAGCTTCAACGAGCGCTTCGTATGTGCCATCCAGGATGTAATAGGGTACACTCGCACCTGAAATCATAATGACAGTCTGTGCGGAGTCCGGGCCCCACAATTTATACTCAGTGACTCCGTCCGATAGTGCGACGTAGGACTCTCCAGTGGCCTCACGAACTTCTTGTGTTACCTCCGCCTTTTCCCAGTCGAGCGATATATGCAAAAGTAGAACGACGCCGACCCCTAAGCCGAGCACGACGACGACGGCAACCAGAATACGCGTCCAAGTGTTCATATCGAGAATTATGAGACGTACGGTCACATAGACCGACCGTGGAAAGACAAGAAACTGAAGCTACCGGAAAGCGGGATGTATGACAACCATCCTAACCAATCACATTCGGCGGGTGGTCCCAAACCGGAGCCTTGAATCGATCTCTTTCGGCTACAGATTGCGCGCTGCCTCGATGAGTAGTTCGACGTTCCTCATGCCTTCGGTGCCGCCCACTTCCGGTGGTCGTCCATCGACAATCGCCTCTACGAAATCGCGAATTTCTCCCGCGTACTGATTGGCTACATCGAATTTGAGTGGTGCGTCGTCAAACAGAATAGTCCCCGAACCGTGTCGGCCCATCGTGTCATCACAGAGGACAGTTCCTTCGGAGCCATATATCTCGATGCGAGAAGCCGAATCGAACAGAACGGAAGTGCAAAACTCAGCTGTTGCACCGGACTCAAAACAGGCAGAAACGATGGCCGTCTCGTCATGCGGGCTATCCCAGACCGATCCGCCCGTTAACGCGTGAATCGAAATGATTTCGCCCGACTCCGCTCGAAGCAACCATTGAATCAGATCCAGACAGTGGGTGCCATTCGCCGCGAGGCTCCACCAGCGTCCCGTCTCCGGGAAAGCCCTCCAATCCGCACCGTTGGCAGCTTTGAATGTAAAGTGCGCTCGAATATGATGAATGTGTCCAATCTCTCCTCGTTGTATCCGATCTCGCATGACTCGATGGCCCGCATGCCACCGCATATGGTACGCGACTCCGAGTGTACATCCGTTTATTTGGCACGCTTCGATCATCGACCCTGCTTCTTCTACCGAGGTCGCCATAGGTTTCTCCACCAGCACGTGCTTTCCAGCTTCGGCAGCCAGACAAGCCTGGGTGGCGTGCAACCTATCGGGAGTTGCGATAATCACGGCGTCGAGATCGGGGTCTTCCAACATAGTTTTGAGAACTGTGTGGGCGGGAGTTGGAGAAATGGCACCGTGTTTTCGAGCGAATTCGGAAGCTCGTTGCTGGTTTCGACTCAAAACGCTCCACAACTCAGCACCATCGGTAGCCCCAATGGCCGGCGCGAGTTGATCGTCTGCGATCCGTCCGGGTCCGATGATGCCGATTCGAATACTCATCTTGAAAACGGGTCAGAGGATGGATTTATGGTAAATGTTGCAGTGCAGAATTAGACGTTAAAAAATCGGTGGCCCGCCTGGAATGTCGCACCGTACCTTGACTTCACGAATGAGCGAGAAAGTGAATCACACCGAAAAACCGACAAGTGCTTCAACGTCGCCCAAAATGGCGTCGGGCGATTTGGCGTCCCCAAAATTAACGGCAAGCGGAATGCAGACCCGCG
>SMXL01000020.1 GCA_004356385.1 Bacteroidota bacterium | reverse complement strand
TTCATCCGGTCGGGCCCTGATACGGAAGATAACTCAGCGAGGTGCAGTTGAGTGAAGAGTCGTGACATGAATGCGACGGGCGGTTCCAACTGAACATAGAAGCACACACGAGCGGGTTCCATTAGACGACTGATTCATGTAGATTCCCGACGACCCGAATTCACTCGCTCGTTCGCCACGTATGGACTGGATTGTTCTGCTGCCTCCGATCGTCGCCATTGTGCTGGCGCTCTGGACCAAGGAAGTATACATGTCGTTGCTAACGGGTTTGTGGTTGGGAACGACCATTCTTGTCGGCGGGAATCCCATCACGGGGCTCCGGGAGCTGATCGATCAGCTCGTTGCCGTGTTCGGGGATGCCGGTAATACGCGAATCCTCATTTTCAGTTTGTTGGTCGGAGGACTCATCGCACTGGTTCAGGCGTCCGGCGGTGTGGTCGGGTTTATCGCGTGGGCTCAGAAGAGAGGATGGGGTACGACACGCAGAGGAGCAGAAATTCTTGCGTGGGCCATTGGAATGATCATCTTCGTTGAGTCGAGCATTACCTGCCTGATCGTAGGTGCGGTCAACCGGCCGCTTTTCGAGCGCCTTAAAATTCCCCGCGAAAAACTCGCTTTTTATTGTGACGCGACGAGCGCTCCGGTCTGCATGAGTATCCCGCTGAACGGATGGGGGGCGTACGTTTTGGGTCTTCTTGCGGCACAGGGTATTACCGTCGGCGCGGTCGGGCTGCTGACGAATTCGCTACTGTTTAATTTCTACTCCATCATTGCCATCGTAGGTACGCTTGTACTGGCGATTACGGGATGGCAGTTCGGATCCATGAAGAAGGCGGAAGTCCGCGCTCTGGAGACAGGTCAAGTCATTCGACCCGGCTCGACACCCCTGATTGCAGAGGAAATCGCGGAATTGAAGCCCGTCCCGGGCTCCGAGGAAAGGGCCAGTCATTTACTTCTACCAATCGCGGTGATGGTCGGAATGATTTTCATCGGACTCTACATTACCGGCGACGGACAGCTTATGCAGGGAAGCGGGTCGATCTCGGTGCTCTGGGCCGTTTGTGCTGCGGTGGGTTCAGCGATGATTTTATATGCGCTTCCCGGATCAGGGTCCAATGGAAAAGCGCTGATGAACCCGGTTGAATCCATTGGACTCGTTCTCAAGGGTTCGGCCGGTCTGGTCGGAATGGTTATCCTCGTTGTACTGGCCTTCGCTCTGGGTCAAGTTTCCCGGGCCCTCGAAATGGGTCCGTATGTCGTAAATCTTCTTGGAACCGGATGGCCGACGTGGTGGATTCCGGCCCTCGTTTTTGTACTCGGTTGTTTCGTCTCGTTCACGCTAGGGTCGTCATGGACGGCCTATGCAGTGCTGATACCCATTGCTATGCCTTTAGCGGACGGGCTGGGAATTGCCCCGGCTCTGATGCTGGGTGCAGTCCTGTCTGGAGGCGTGTTTGGAGACCATGCATCACCGCTGTCCGACACATCTCTCATCTCTTCCATGTCAGCTGCGTGCGACCACGTGGACCATATCAAGACCCAGATGGCCTATGCCCTGGCAATGGGAGGTCTCGCGTTTGTAGCATTCTTGATCGCGGGGCTACTTAACTAGTATCCACTCCGGTCGAAAATAGGATTAGAAACCGGCGACTGTGCTCGTCGTATTCAAGAGACCATAGCTTGTTATTTACTTTTCTTTGCTACCAATAATGAAAAATGCATCAAAACTCGATGCTTCCGTGGCCGAAAACGGACAAACTGCGTATGAACGCGCAGCTGAAGACGGGATTGATCCTCGATGCATTCCGGTACGTCTCGACGGTCCGGCTCCAGTCGGCGACGAAATCATTTCTCCGGATTACTCTGAAGAAGATCGGAGCAACTGGAAATTTTTGTTCAATCGGCAAATGGATCTGTTGCCCGGCCGCGCAGGTGACGCTTTTGTAAACGGAGTTGAATCGTTGGGTATGACCGCGGACAAGATTCCGTCGCTTGCAGATATGAGTGCGCAAATGGAGACCGCAACGGGCTGGCGGCTGGCGAGAATTCCAGGATTGCTCCACGAGAAAGATTTTTTTTCACTGATATCCAACCGCATTTTTCCTTCGACAGATTATATCCGGGGAACGGATGAACTCGATTATACTCCGGCTCCCGACTGCTTCCACGACATGTTTGGACATATGCCAATGCTCACAGAGCCTGCATTCGCTGATTACTACCAACATTTTGGCCAGGCCGCTATGAACGCGACAGGTCAGCAGAGAGTTCAGTTGGAGCGAATGCACTGGTTCACTGTCGAATTTGGTTTGGTTCGACAAACAAATGGTCTTCGCATTTTTGGTGCGGGAATCTTATCGTCCAAGGGAGAGGTCGCGCACGCAGTGAGTGGAAAAGCCGAAGTACTTCCGTTCAGCGCGGAGCGCGTTGTTGATCAGGAGTATGAAGTGTGGAACCTTCAACCCAGACTTTTTGCTTTAGAATCGTTTGATCAATTGGTGTCTGAGTTCAAGAACTGGACTTTGACCCAAGGATTAGTTTGAATAATAAATTGGAACATGAGTAATTCTTTCGAAGATGTAGAAGTGAAGCTTGAAAGGGCCAGACTAACCCTTCGCATACTTGGACAGGTTCAAGGTGTCGGCTTTCGGTTTTTTATCCGAAAGGCTGTTGCCGGACTGCCCATTGATGGCTGGGTTAGAAATGAAGACGATGGAACGGTCTCGATCGTGGCGGAAGGGCCGGTCGAAGAACTGAATAAACTGCTCGAGGCAGTCAGTGAAGGTCCGGACGAGGCGGAAGTCGACGACGTCGAAGTTTCCTGGACATCAGCCTTCGGAGATTTCGAGGGCTTTCGTGTGAAGCTCTGGTAACGGCTCGTTAGAGCTCTATCAGGCCAGTTCTGAAACGTCCCTTACGGTGTAAATCTTGTCGACATAGTCGCGAATCATACGTCGTGCACTGAACTCAAAAGTAAGGTCGTGCATGGCATTCCGGATCTTACCCAGCCATTCCACGGGGAATCCAGCGTTGCTACGCTGGTAAAACATGGGGAGAATCTGTTCTTCAAGAGTTGTGTAAAGGAATTCTGCATCGCGAGAATCTCCTTCAGTAGTATCCAGGTGGTTATCCTGATCTTGATCTCCGATTGCGAAACCGTTTGATCCGTCAAACGCCTCTGCCCACCATCCATCCAGGATAGAAAGGTTGAGACCACCGTGGATGGTTACTTTCTGACCACTCGTTCCGCAGGCTTCATGAGGTCGCCGGGGGTTATTCAACCAAACGTCACATCCTGAGACGAGCATTCTTCCGATACCCATGTGATAATTTTCGAGAAATATCACCTTCCCTGAAAACTCCGGCATCCGGGTAATTTCCAGAATCTGTTTTATATAGTACCGCCCTTCGTCATTGTCCGGGTGGGCTTTTCCGGCAAAGATGATTTGCACGGGTCGTTCTGCGTTGGAGAATAAGCGGGCCGCCCGGTCGAGATCTGAAAACAGGAGGGGCGCACGTTTGTAACTCGCAAATCGTCGTGCGAAGCCAATCGTCAACGCGTCGACAGACAAATCAACCGGTTGTTCAAACGACTGACGACCGACCCGATCTTCAACGAACTCGATCAATTTTGTCCTCAGCATCCTACGATAGGCCCAAAGCTCCGAATCAGATGTTTTCCGAATTCCAGACCAATCGTCCGCAGAAACATTCCGATTCTCCCAATCCCCAAATTGATTCTTGAGGAATGGCCGGGCGTGAATCGACGTCCATGTGCGCAGGTGAATTCCATTGGTGACATGGCCGATAGGCACTTCATCCAGTGATTTCTCCTTATACAGAGGATGCCACTGTTCTCTTGCGACGTGACCGTTGAGCCTCGAGACCCCATTCGAATTTCGAGAAAGCTTCAGAGCCAGGATCGTCATCGTGAACAACTCATCGTCGCTGTCTGGATTTACCCTGCCGAGTGAGAGGAATTCTTCCTTCGTACAACCCAGTCGTTGTCGAATATCACTCAGTTCCGACAGCACGAGCTTCGGCTCAAATCGATCATGACCTGCTAGTACCGGCGTGTGCGTTGTGAAAACACACTGAGATCGAACAGAGTCTTGGCCGGCATCCCATCCATCTTTCGTAAGTAGTTCCAGCGTCAAAAAAGCACAGTGGCCTTCGTTCATATGATAGACGTCTACGTCTTTGCCGACAGCCCTCAGAAGACGAATACCACCGATACCGAGAACGATCTCCTGTTTGAGGCGAATATGAGTCCTGCCCTGGTAGAGACGGCTTGTCAAGAATCGATTCTCGTGTTGATTCCTGCTTATGTCAGAATCAAGAAGAAAAAGTTCAATGCGACCGACGTTCAGTTTCCACGCTCGGAGGAATACTTCCTCCTTGCCGCAAAATACCGACACCAGGAGCGTCTCTCCGGCCTCATCCAGGACCGGCTCCAGAGGATGCTTGGTTACATCTATAGAGGGATATTCTGCCTGCTGATAAAGATTGTCGTCGAAATACTGCTTGAAATAGCCGTGTCTGAGAAGAAGCCCAACGCCTGTTAGATTCAGTCCCGAGTCGGACGAGGCTTTCAGATGGTCACCCGCCAGAATTCCCAGACCCCCCGAATAAAGCGGTAGACTTTCGTGGAGGCCAAACTCCATGCAAAAGTACGCCATGCGAACAGAAGGCTTGGAGGATGTTCCGCCGTCCAAATAGGAGATGAACTCGGAATAAACTCCATCTACATCCGATTGAAACCCCGGATCATCAATAACGGACGCAAGGGCTCGACGAAGGGCTACGCGGGGATTGCTGTTCGAAACCTCGAACGCTTCCTGGTTTAACCGACGGAAGAGGTCGAGTGCTTCGGGGTTCCAGCTCCACCAGAGGTTGCTGGCCAGGTGTTCAAGTTTTTGTTGTATGCTCATCGATGACTGCAATTCTGTCCGTGTACCTCGAAATTATTATTACGAGTGAAAACGTAATATTTTTAGCTGTGAGTATTTGAAGACGAAGAGATCAAACCCGGTTTCACCCGGTGTATCGTAAAACGGGCGGAAGATACACTGTCCTTCTTACAGATGGGGTGAATTGGGTTGTCCGCAAAGCGTGGCAATGCTTTCGTCGTCGTGGTCTACAGATCCCAAAGAAAAGTTCTGAATCCATACGGCACCAACAGAGTGACAACAAGACGAAAACTCATCGAGTCCGCTAGGAAAAAGCTCTCCACTGCCTCGGTGCCAGTGGCGGCGAAGGAAATTGACTGGTTACTTCTGGAAGCAGAATCCATTTCACCGGTCGAGCTCTTCTCGAACCCAAACGTCGAAGTATCGGAGTCCGATGCTCAGGTTTTCGAAGCATTTATTCACCGGCGTCTTGCACGCGAGCCCGTACAGTACATTCTGGGGTACACGGATTTTTACGGTCTCCGATTTGTGGTAAATCCATCGGTTTTAATTCCGCGACCGGAAACGGAATTGGTGGTCGAACACGCACTGGATCAGATCGCGACCACGAAGAGACCCGTCGTTGTAGATATGGGTACGGGAACGGGGTGTATTGCAATTTCAATCAAGCATGCCCGACCGGACGCGCTGGTTTTCGGGATCGATATCAGTTCCGATGCGCTCCTCGTTGCCAAAGAAAACGCAGACAAACTCAACTCAAACGTAGTCTGGCGGGAGGATGATATTTTCAGCGATTCGATTTCTGAACGCATACGACAACTGACACGGCACGAGAGCGTGGATCTTCTGGTTTCCAATCCCCCGTACGTGACCCCGCGTGAAAAAGAAACGATTGAACCTGAAGTCTGGATGCACGAACCGTCTGAGGCCATTTTCGCGGATGTCACTGGCCTCAACGCCTACCGGGCCCTCGCGCAGCTTGGATTGGATACGCTTTCAGAATCAGGACTGCTGCTCGTCGAAATTCATACGGACGCCGTCCAGGGCGTTGAGGGCGTGTTTACAGAAGCGGGTTACGGGATTATTGAACGTTTTTCCGACTTGAGCGGGAAGGACAGAATCGTTTTGGCCCGGATCCGGGCATAGGGCTCTGCGTTTCCAGAACAGACCTCGTTTATTCCAGATCTCCCATTCTGACCAAATCCCGAACCCGGACTACGGTTCGCCATCAGATACCACTCGCGAAATACATGAAGATTGCCCTGATACAGCAAAGCGCTTCCGATGACGTCGCGCGAAACGTTGAACGCGGTATTCAAACAGTACGGGAAGCTGCAGACGCGGGAGCCCAGCTCGCCGTATTCCCTGAATTGGCATTCACCCGATTTTTTCCACAGCATCGCCTGGAGGGAGATCGAATGGCCTTGGCGGAATCCATACCGGGCCCGATCACCGAGACGTTTTCGGCCGAGGCTGCGAAGCTTGGGATGGTAATCGTGCTGAACCTGTACGAGCGGGCTGGGGATCGGGCTTATGATTCGTCCCCCATGATTGATGCTGACGGGACGCTCCTTGGCATCACAAGGATGTGTCATATTACGCAGTATGAGGGTTTCTTCGAGCAGGACTACTACGACGCAGGAGATACGGGTGCGCCCGTGTACGAAACGGCGGTCGGTCGTATCGGTGTGGCGATCTGCTATGATCGACACTACCCGGAATACCTACGGGCGCTCGCTTTGGGTGGAGCAGATTTGGTGGTCATTCCGCAGGCAGGAACGATTGGAGAATGGCCGAAAGGAGTGTTCGAAGCCGAATTACAGGCTGCCGCATTCCAGAACGGGTTCTATATGGCGCTTGCAAATCGAGTGGGTGAGGAAGACGAACTCACCTTTTCCGGCGAATCTTTTATTGTGGATCCGCGGGGACAAATCATTGCTCAGGCGCCTTCGGGCGAAGATGCAATCCTGTTTGCCGATGTGGAACTATCGAGAGTCCAAGATTCACCAGCCAGGCTGCTGTTTCTGAAACACCGACGCCCCGAGATTTATGTGGACGGTGGCATTCAAGCCCACCCGAACCAAAAGTAAGCCCGCACCAGAATTGAATTCGCTAAGCGGACTGCTGCTCTATTCCTTCACTTCCAGATAGTCGGTGAAGGACATGTCTTTGTACGATCCGCTTCCTACGTACCGGAGAACTTCCCGGAATTCGTCCAGTCCGTGATACCCCGGTAGTCGGGTGATATATTCTCCACCGGGTTCCATGAAAATGGTCGTCGGTGTGCCTGTTGCTCCAAATCCGGCGCCCAGCTGAGCCGAGGACAATTCGTATCCTTTAAACTTCACCGTGTCAGAGTCAATCGAGATATCAATTCTTCCGATTTCGAATGTGGAATACAAGTAGTTCTGCAGTTGCCTGTCCGTATATACTTCCGCCTGCATTTTTCGGCACCAAGGACACGTCGGAGCAAATACATCGATCAGTACAATTTTTCCTGTGTCTTTTGCGGATTCCAACGCCGATTCAAACGAAGGCCACTCGACAGGAGCTCCGTTCGCCTTCGGGTGATTCTGTCCGAACACCACCCCGGTTGCGAGCAACGCTGTGAGCGAATAAATAACGGTACGGATCAATATCTGACGGCTCTGAATCATTATTCTCAAGAATCTTTTAATCCGTCTCCGGGCCGAGGGTGTGCTTACTGGATTCGGGAAAAGATTTCTTCGCTGAAGAGTATCGAGGAAGTATCTGGCGAAATGTCTTAATAAAGCGCTGAGATGCGCTTTCCCAGTTAAATGTTTCACAGAGTCGATCAGCATTTTGAATCCAGGTCTTACGGTCTGCATCGGCGTGAATCATTTGATTCAATGCATCCGCAATTTTATCAGGGCTTCTTTGATCGACCGTCTTGCCGACATTGTAACCCTCCACGATCGATCGAATCTCGGGAAGATCGGACGCCAGCACCGGGACTCCAGCAGCCAGATAATCGAATAACTTATTCGGTAGCGCGAATCGATGATTCAAACAGGTGTCTTGAACAAGAGAGACACCGACAGATGCTCCCGCTGCATATTCCAGGATCGAGTCCGGTTCGACTGGATCAAGGAAACTCACTTTGGCCTCAAGACCCAGAGATCGAGACTGTTCTTGAAGATTCTTCTGCTCCTCGCCTGATCCAAGAAAAACGAGGTGTGCACCGTTCACGTGCTTCATCGCCTCGATGAGCAGGTCGCAGCCCCGGGCCGGTCTCATCAACCCCAGGTGCAAAATAATTGGTGTGGACGGATCCAGACCGGCGAGGTCAGCCAGTTTGGTGGAGCGGATTACCGCTGTTTTCGGAGGGACATTTTGTACGAGGACCGGACGGCGGATACGATACTCATTTTCAAGGTGCAACGCGATTCGTTCGCTCACTGTAAAGACCGCTGTCGCGCCAGGCAGGTATTGGCTCTCAACCAGAGACCAGAACCAGCCGGTCCACGGTTTACGCTCCGTGGAAGAGACATGGGCGTAAAGCTCTCGGGAGTCGAACGTGTATACGGCGTCGAACCGCCTTGATGCTTTGGCAAGAGCAGACAGGACATACAGGTCACTCGCGTGATAACAACGCGCATTAATGCCCCCAGCAGTCTCGAGAAATGCCTTGTGGACTTCTCTAAAAAACCGAATTCCCCGTCGATTTTTCGTTGTCAACGTCTCGGTAGTTATACCTCGGGGCCATTCAATATTCGGAGTACTCTCTCCGAGATGGATGACGTGAATCGACCAGTCTTGCGCCGCCAACGCTCTGACTTGCTTGATCGCCCGGCTGTTTCGATACAAGTCCCCCGTCATTCCAAAAACAATGTCGGGATTACCCATACGAATCAACGATCAGCTGAGGTGACAATTCGATCCTATATTCAGAATCGTTACGTGGAGAAACAGAAAGATGATCTGACAGCGAGTCTGTTCCCGCGATCCGCGCATTCGAAATCGTGAAGAATGCGAAGTGAACCCTACATCTTGGCCGAACGTGCATCCAGTTCGTGCGTATTTTCGAGCGCACCTGTAAGATTAAGAATCCTTTATGGAATCCAAGTCGGTAAGAAAGGGCTGGTCCGAGTTAGGAAAGTTCTGGACGTTTCCGAATTCACTCAGTTTAGCCAGAATCGCGATCGTTATTCCCGTCGCGTACCTGATTCTAGTCGAGGGTCCTCTGCTCTGGATTTTAAGTCTAGTAGTGCTGGCCATCGCCTCGGATTATTTCGACGGACGGTTGGCGCGGTG
Source organism: Bacteroidota bacterium (assembly GCA_004356385.1). The sequence continues at coordinate 9,184 of SMXL01000020.1, read as the reverse complement.
GTCTCATTCAGTCTCTGAGTGGGGTAAGGTTCTTGATCCGTTTGCGGACAAAGTCGGAGGAGGTCTGGTCGTTGCCGCGCTCGTGATCAAAGGCAGTTTGCCCACTTGGTATCTCATTGTCATTCTTGCTCGAGACCTACTCATCATGGCCGGTGGTGAACTGATCATTCGACGGTCCGGCATCGTCGTAATGAGTCTTTTCTCGGGAAAAATCGCAATCACTTCAATATCTATTACGATCCTGGCTGCTCTATTACTGGCTGATCCGCCCGTCATGCAGTTTTGCCTGATTGCTTCGACCGTCGTTCTGGTGTATTCGTTTCTCAGGTATCTTGCTCGGTTCGTGCGGCTCATGAAAGCGCCGCAAGTAGTTAGGCAGCAAAGTGAAGGGGATTCATAGCAGTGGCACTCGGACGTACGAACATCTTGGGTGGCGAGTCAACAGCCGGCAGTCTGGAGTCGAGTCTTGAAAAGACCCGTACGTCGATTTTCGGGAAACTCAACCGCCTGGTGCGTGGGAAAGACCAGATCGACGCCGATGTGCTCGACGAACTCGAAGAAATTCTGGTGACCAGTGATGTCGGCGTGAAAACGACGTTAGATATTATTCGGAGTGTCGAAGCGCGTGTCGCCCGGGAAAAATTTGTGTCGACGAAAGAACTGAATGGGTTGATTCGGAGCGAGATTTCGGAACTACTCCTTCGTGATCCGAACGATCAAGGACGCAGCTTCGAGGCCGAACTGCCGAACAAGCCTCATGTGATCATGATCGTGGGCGTCAACGGAGTTGGAAAGACGACGTCGATCGGTAAGATCGCCTACCAGTACAAAAAGGCTGGGAAAAAGGTACTGCTCGGAGCCGCGGATACGTTTCGTGCGGCAGCGATCGAGCAACTGGGCATTTGGGCGGACCGGGCCGGTGTACCCCTTGTTAAACAGGGTCATGGATCCGACCCTGCGGCGGTAGCATTCGACACGCTGGCCTCGGCGAAGAGTAAGGATATCGACGTCGTGCTCATCGATACAGCCGGACGACTCCACACAAAAGGTGGGCTCATGGATGAACTTGCAAAAATTCGGCGTATTATGGATCGACAGATTCCAGGAGCCCCGCATGAGGTGTTGCTCGTTCTGGACGCGTCGACGGGTCAGAATGCGATTCGTCAGGCCGAGGAGTTTACGAGAAGCGTGAATGTAACGGGTCTTCTACTTACCAAGTTGGATGGAACTGCCAAAGGGGGCATTGTGATTGGTATTTCAAATGAGTTCAAAATACCCGTACAATACATAGGGGTTGGAGAGGGTCTTGAGGACCTACAGGTATTTGACCGGCAACGCTTTGTTGATGCACTTTTCGCATGATGGTTAATCCCACCGTTTCCGGTTCGATATACTCCCCAAGCCGTTCATCGTAATATTTTGACCGTCTGCTCACAAGTATTGTATCCAACTGCTTGTAATACCGATATTTTGTATTGTAACACGTTCGACGTGTTTCATTTGCTGAAACATCTGTCGAAACCGGAGAAGGATAGAGAGGATTAAGACGATATCATGACAATGTGTCATATATTCGAACGCACATTAGGGTCTAGAAAGATCCAAGACACTGGTTTCTGGAGAGTATTCTGGAAGGCAACGGGTGTTCTTGCGTTCTTTGTTTTCACTATTTCTAACTCTAGAGCGCAGGATATCGTCCCTGAGTTCTTTGTCGATATCGTAAGCGCCCGAAGTGATGAGTCGCATAATATTTCGCGTGTAGATGTGTATGCACAGATTGATTATTCCCGTTTGAACTTCATCAACACGGCCAATGGTTTTTCTTCCAGCTACGAGGTGTCTTTCGATGCGATTGAGCTCAGCGACAATAATCGACTTCGCAATGTGGTTCTGAGTCGAACATGGGACGGCAATATTCTCGTTGATACCTATGCGCAAACGCAGTCAGACGACCAGTCAGACTTTACCACCCAGTCATTCGACCTGAGAGCGGGTCGATACATTTTTGAATTCGAACTGATCGACAAGAATTCGAATCAGACGTATGTTCGTGAAGTGCCGGCCAGCGTCCGCAGCTTTGAAGCGACTACAGCAATCAGCGACCTCACGCTACTCGAGTCGTACGACGCCGAGACGTTCTCAATTATTCCGCTGGTGGACCCAAATATATCTACCATCGACGCCGGCCTGGAAGTCTTTTACGAAGTTTACTCGGAGATGGCTCGCGACGTCACCATTCGTAGAGAAGTTTTTCGGACTGTGAAAAATAGCGTCGCTGCGGTTCCGGTATCCTGGACAGGAAGTGGAGTGAGGGAAGGTGACAAATCTGTTCTTATGGAAGAAGAGATTACTCCTATACCTGCAGGTAAGAGTCAGCATCTCGTCGATATCTCCATTAACGACTTGAAAGCGGGTGTATATATCGTTCGGGTCAGTCTTATTGGTTCGGACGGGGAAACCCTTGATACAGCTGAGAAGTCATTCCTCGCGCACTGGACCGGGCTGACAGCACACATAAAGAATATTGATGACGCCATTCAGCAGCTCGAGTATTACGCCAAGCGAAAAGAGCTGAAATTCATTCTGGATGCGCAAAATCAGGTTCAGAAGATCGAGCGATTCCAGAATTTTTGGGAGAAGCGGGACCCCACACCGAATACGAAACGCAACGAGAAAATGGAGGAGTACTATTATCGAGTTGCGGCGGCGAACAGGGCATACGGAGCTGTGCAAGCAGGCTGGAAAACAGATCGGGGGTTTGTCTTTGTTCGTTATGGTGAACCTGATTTCATAGAGCGAAAGCCCCACAGCTTCGATTATGAGCCGTATGAAGTATGGATTTACGAGAGAATAGGTCGACAGTTCATTTTCATCGATAAGACCGGATTCGGAGACTATGAACTTTTAGTTCCGGTCTGGGACGAGCGTACACGTCTGTACTAGATACTAGAGCAGGGGTCTCTGAACACTTGCTGAAATCGTCCTACTAGAGGCCCTGGTCGTCTCATCATATTTGAAGTTTCTAGAAGGCATCACATTCGTGGTTCCTTTTTTCGTTTTGGCTGAAAGCTGTCCGGTTTGAATCCTCCATTTGGGTGGAAATGAGGCGATACAGTTCGTATCGTAACCGACTCTGAAAAACCAGGAATCTGCCCAGTTCATGGGTCGCTTAGATACCATGGCCAACATAATATTTATGGGTACTCCCGAGTTCGCGGTCTCTTCGTTGAACCTGCTTGTTGAATCGGGAATTAGACCGATTGGCGTGGTTACAGGCCCGGATCGCGAGAGAGGAAGAGGTCGGTTGATTTCGGAAAGTCCGGTAAAGAAGGCCGCTGTCGAGCACGGTATCACGATCATTCTCCAACCGGAATCGGTTAAGGATTCGGGATTTGCGGATCAGATTGCAAGCCTCGAGCCTGACTTGATCATTGTAGTCGCTTTCCGGATCCTGCCGCCCTCTGTATTTAATTTGGCCCGTCTGGGTGCGTTCAATCTCCATGGCTCCTTACTTCCCAAATACAGGGGTGCAGCGCCCATCCATCGAGCCGTCATGGCCGGGGAATCTGAAACAGGAGTGACCACCTTTTTCCTGAAGGAGAAAGTCGATACCGGACACGTGATTCTCCAGCGCTCGATGTCGATTCATTCCGATGAAACCACCGGCGAGGTACACGATCGCATGATGGTGATAGGGGCGGAAGTCGTTTTGGAAACCACGAATCGCATCCTGGACGGGACCGTTGAAACCTCGCCGCAGGACGATTCTCTGGCGTCATCCGCTCCAAAGATTCACCGCGAACATGGTCGGATCGATTGGGATCTGGCTAACGTTGCTGTCCACAATTTTATTCGTGGACTGTCGCCGAATCCGGGTGCGTGGACACACCACCGAGGGAAAGAATTGAAAATATTCAGGAGTCAGCTGGTAGAGCCGGGCCGTACGAAGCTGAATGACTCCGAACAGCGGGACCGTGCACCGGAAAGTATCGAAGCGGTCGGCGCCGAACCCGAACGAACACCCGGCACGGTTATTCGGTGCGAAGGTGAACTCGTAATCGCGTGCGAGCGCGGCGAGATTGCAATCATCGAAATCCAGCAGGAAGGGAAAAAGCGCATGCCTGCGACGGATTATGTCAGAGGATCGTCGATTCAGCCGGGTGACGTGCTGCTATGACAGAAAAACGGAATGATGATAAAAACGGGCCGGATCAATTTTCCGAGGAGGGGTCGGGAACGTCACGCGACGAAAAACAGGGCGATCTATCCGACGATCTGTCCGAGAATACGCCAGACGATTTGTCGGGCTTCATGGCTAAAAATTTACCCGGTAGTGCATTGTCATCGTTCACAGGTCCACTCAAGGATGCATTGAACCGGATGCAGGTTGGTCAGGGTATATCGCCCGATGAATCGAAGTCCCGTTCGATATCCCTGCTGTCGAGTCTCTCGGAGTTCGATTCTGATTCTGTGTCGACCGCTTTCACGTTTGGCTCCGCAGGAGTGCAAGCCGATCACGCTCACTACTTCAATGGATTTGCTCTTCTAAAACCCATGCGCAGGGGAACCGCTGTTTCGGTTGGGATCTCTGAAGGGACCAGTGTACGCTTGGTGGTTGGTAGCGAGCACGAGAGTTCAGTGTTTGAACTGGACTCATTACAGGACGATACACAGGATTTAGTCGTACGGATCGTTCGAGAGATGCTGACGTCTCTACCGATACCACCGCCCAGAGGGTTGGACGTCGCCATTGTTTCGGCGGTACCTGCCGGGTTTACTTCAGCCTATATTTCTTCCTTAAGCGTGTCCCTGGTTCGAGCGTTGGAGGAGCTGCTCGGTATCGAGAGAGAAGAAAATGAGAGGGTCAAGTCAATAAATGAGAGTTTGGAACGTGTACTATCCTATCCTTTGAGCGTTGCTTTTGTGATCGCATCGGAGTCTGCGTCTCCAGACTCGTTCGTACTGGTCGATACAGAAACCTTGGAGCATCTAATCCTGGACGACAGTAGCACGACCGTGCCAGGATGGGCGCTTATAGATACCCAAGGAGATCACGAGACCACCGATCGGGCGGGACGCAGTAAAAGAGCACAGGAAATTCTAGCGCGCCTTCAACAAAAACAGTTTTCAGAACTCAGTTCCTTACGTGACCTGGAACACAGGGATCTTGAAACGGCTTCCCATCTGCTCCCCAGACGCATGAGACCGGGATTGAAATATCTTGTGACTGAAAATCGGCGGGTGCAGCGACTCGTGGCTGCCATTCGAAATGAGGATTGGCAGCTGATGGGAGGCCTGATGTTCATGTCCCATGCATCGCGACGCGATGACTGGGGCATCACGTCGCCGATACAGGATTTCGTTGTGGATGAAGCTGAACGATTCACTATCGAAGGGGTATATGGGGCCTCGCAAGTCGGGGAGGGCTCCTTTGTTTTAATTGCCGGACAACCCATCAGGCTTCCGGCATTTCTTGATCATTTACGAAATAGCTGGCCGGCTCATGCTTCGGGCAGACCAGAAACATTTATTCTATAACTTGGCCGAAATGTCAGATACGAGTACAGTTGGGGAAATGGCGCCGTTCGATATTGGTGCAGTAACCGAGCGGATTTCAAAGGAAAGTGCGTTTGTTGACGACCTTTTGAATGAAATGAGTCGGGTTGTTGTGGGGCAACGGTATATGATCGAGCGCCTCTTGATCGGTCTCCTTGGCGATGGCCATGTTCTTTTGGAGGGTGTACCCGGATTGGCAAAGACGCTTACGATCAGTTCTCTGGCCGACGGAATAGGCACGAAATTTCAACGCATACAGTTTACACCGGACCTGCTGCCAGCGGATCTTCTGGGCACGCTGGTATACAATCAGAAGGAAGGCAATTTCACCATCAAGAAGGGACCGATATTCGCCAATATTATTCTGGCTGACGAAATCAACCGTGCTCCAGCAAAAGTTCAAAGCGCTCTTCTGGAAGCCATGCAGGAACGACAGGTCACGATCGGCGAGACGACATATCCACTGGACGAGCCGTTTCTGGTGCTTGCAACCCAGAATCCCATTGAACAGGAAGGCACCTATCCACTGCCTGAAGCGCAGGTGGATCGATTCATGATGAAAATCAAGGTCGATTATCCCTCTAGCGAGGAAGAATTGGAAATTATGCGGCGGATGGCACGAACGGGTGAGCGTGTTAGGGTTCGCAAAGTCGTCAAACCCGAACAGATTCTGTCTGCCCGCGCGGTTTTGAACGCTCTTTATATCGATGAGCGCGTCGAGAAATATATCGTTGATCTCGTCATGGCTTCTAGGAATCCGGAAAAGTATCGGCTTGCAGCGATAAAACCTTTGATTGAATATGGGGCATCTCCCCGAGCCACCATCAATTTGAATCTCGCGGCTCGGGCTCACGCTTTCCTACAGCACCGTGCGTACATTTCGCCAGAGGACGTTCGCTCGATCGCGATGGACGTGCTGCGACACCGGGTAGCCATTACCTATGAGGCTGAGGCCGAAGAAGTTACGAGCGAGGAAATTGTTCAGCGGATATTGGATACCGTTGAAGTTCCATAGGAACACTCCCAATTGACTGAGCTCTTGATCCATGGCTAGACAAGCGAAACCATTTAAAAAGGAATCGATCGACGTCGAATTTCTTATCCAGCAGCTGGGCGAAACCGTCGGCGTGACGATCGTCCAGCTCAACGACGTGCCACTCGAAAACCGGAGCGTTACCGAGAGCAATTTGCATCGACCCGGACTGGCCCTGGCTGGTTACCTGGATCTATTCACCCATCATCGAATCCAGGTGATTGGCAATACTGAAACGCGATACCTGAATGCCCTTTCAGATAAGGAGAGAAAGTCGTCGTTTAAAAAAATTATTGATTTCGAGCTTCCTTGCGTCTTTTTTACGGAAAATAATGATCCGGGTGAGACACTCATAAAGATCGCCACCAAGGCCAAAACACCGGTCTTTCAGACACCGCTTCCGACGATCGAGTTCATGTCTCTCCTTAAAGAATTTCTGAGCGATCAATTTGCTCTTCAACAGGCCGTTCACGGGGCGCTGATTGATGTTTACGGTGTGGGATTACTCATCAAAGGGAAACCCGGTATCGGGAAAAGTGAGGTCGCACTCGACCTGGTCGAGCGCGGTCATCGGCTGGTCGCGGATGACGTCGTGGTTGTCACCCGAAAGGAAGAATCGGTTCTCATGGGAGCAGGTACGGACATTGCCCAGCATTTTATGGAAATCCGAGGCTTGGGCCTGATCGACGTTCGAGCCATGTTTGGCATCCGCGCAATTCGATTTCAGAAACGGGTCGAAGTCGTGGTTCACCTCCACCCGTGGGATAGCGACGAGGAGTACACGAGGTTAGGAATGGTCGACAGTATTCACGAAATCATGGGAGTCGAGATTCCACTGGTGAAACTGCCAATCACACCTGGGAAAAATGTAACAGTGCTGTGTGAAGTCATCGCCATGAACCATCTGTTGCGCAATTACGGATACGATGCTGCAGCTGTATTTGCGGATCGCCTGATCGACAAGATCAAAGAAAAAGGATCTGCAGGCCCTAAGCGGGGCATCGAATACTTCGAACACGACTACGAATAGTCCGGGCGGGGAATTGCCTCGGTGTTCAGGCAACCAACTGAAGATCCGGATCGAAACTTACTCCAACCAGTTGCGAGACGCCTTGCTCCGGCATGGTGATACCGTACATTCGATCGGCCGCCTCCATGGTCCTCTTGTTGTGCGTTACAAGCACGAACTGGGTTGACTCGGAGAACGACCGGATAAGGTTCATAAAGCGGTCGATATTGGCATCGTCCAGCGGCGCGTCCACCTCGTCGAGAATGCAGAAAGGGCTCGGTTTCACCAGGTAGATGGAGAAAAGAAGCGCGATAGCTGTGAGCGTTTTTTCTCCACCAGAGAGCTGGGCCAGAACACTCGGCTTTTTCCCGGAAGGCTTTGCGAGGACTTCAATGGGTGACTCAAGAGGGTCGTCTGGATCCTCAAGTATGATTTCGGCGCTAGCCCCTTCTCCGAAAAGCTCACTGAAGAGTCTGGAGAAATTATCCTTGATAGCAGAAAAAGTAGTATCGAATCTTTTAGATGCTGTAAGATTGATTTCGTCGATCGTTTCAGTCAGCGTGCTCTCGGCGTGCTCCAGATCAGAAAGTTGCTTGCGAAGGAAGTCCAACCGATCCTTCTCGTCTTCAAATGAATCCAATGCCAGCGCATTGATAGGACCTAGATTGCGAATCTTGGATCGAAGGGTCGAAATTTCCGTGCGGGCGTCTGTTCCAGAGAAATTTTCGTCCAGTTCCAATTCGTAGGTCTCGAGGACGATTTCGTAGTCCTCTTGAATGGTTTGAACGAGGTCATCGAGACGCGTTTTTATCTCTGCTTTCCGAATCGATTTTTTTGATTCGCCCGTGATGGTCTGCTCGCGATCGCGTCGCAATTCCCTCAACAGGACTTCCAGTTCGGAAATTGAAACCTTGACTTCCATCAGCGCATCTTTGGAGACACTGACGGCTCGATCGAGCTCACCTCTTGTTTGACGCATTCGCTTGATTTCGATATCAAGTGAGGCGGCAGACTCCATTGCCGTGGTTAATTCGCTTTGCAAGTTCGATATCCGTTCCGCTCTGGCTTCGGACTCTTCTCCGAGCGTATTCTGGTCACCCGTCGTGCGTTGTTTTTCGCGCTCCAGCGTATCCACCCGATTCGTGGCTTGAACGGCGACAATATTTGCTTCGTTGAAACGAGAGAAGGTTTCCCGACTCTCGGTCTCGGCTTCGGTTAGCTCATTTTCAGCCTGAATTACCCGTTTCTGTAGATCAGAGACCTGTTCCAGGTCCTCTTCCAGTCCGCCCTTTATTCCCGAAACCACTTTTTGCGCGAGATCGATCGACTCGTTCAGTGAACTCTTTCGGACCACAATTTCGCGCTGCCGGCGGAGTAGAACTTCGCGCTCGTAGGAGATTTGGGAGAAGAGCTTTTCAGCTTCTACGACGGCATCCTTCTGCGTCTGGAGATCCTGTTCGAGCGATGCGACAGGGACTGAATCCAAGATCTCCCGTGTGACTATTTCGGCATTTTGAAGCTCTTCGAGTCGTGCGCTTAATTTTTCGATCTCTTCAGCCGCCCGCTTCAACTGCTCATGACGCCCC